>DAOUJB010000001.1:0-2047 GCA_034423155.1 Anaerolineae bacterium
GGGAAAGGGGGGTTTTTTGCAGAAAAGGGGGGGGGGGGGGGGGGTAAATGGCAGCAGCGCCGCGCCTGTCTTCGTCGATATTCGCAAGATCGCTGTTATGATGCGCATGGTGACAAATCCTAATGTATGAGTCATTATAGCAATTAAAGTGCCATTTCTCGAATTTGTCAAGCGATTGGGGGAAGATTCGCCCAGGGCAATCGCATGACTAATTCGGCACTTCCCAGCCAGCCGCTTCTGGCGACAAGCGCCCCGTTTTGTACTATCATATGTCGCGCGTGGCCTCGCCAGCATGACCAGACGACGCGCGCATAGCTGTGCCACTTGCCAGGAGAGCAGCCGATGCCCCTCAGCGACAAACACACCGAAACCAAAACTTACGACGACATACTCAACGCCGGACCGCCGTTGAATCAACTCGCCAAAGATTTCGTCACGCCCAACAAGCTCTTCTTCGTGCGCAACCACACCTGGATCCCGCACTTCCAGCTGGAAAGCTACCGGCTGCGCGTACACGGCCTGGTCACGCGCGAGCTGTCGCTGAGCCTGGACGAGATCAAGCGCGACTTCGAGCGGCATACGCTGACGGCGACGCTGCAATGCGCGGGCAATCGGCGCGAGGAAATGGTCAGCTACAAGCCCATCGACGATCAGCTGGCTTGGGGCATCGAAGCGATCGGCACGGCGGAATGGGCGGGCGCGCGGCTGGGCGATGTGCTTTGCGCGGCCGGCATCAGCAGCGAAGAAGCCGCTCATGTCGCTTTCCTGGGCTTGGACGAGATTCTGCACGATCATGAAAACGAGGCCTATGGCGGGTCGATCGCTTTGGACAAAGCGCTGGCTTGCGAGGTGCTGCTGGCTTATGAGATGAATGGCGAAGACCTGCCGCTGGCGCATGGCTGCCCCTTGCGCGTGGTGGTGCCGGGCTACATCGGCGCGCGCAGCGTCAAATGGCTGAGCGAAATCTGCGTGCAAACCGAGCAAAGCGACAATCATTTTCAGCAGGTTGGCTACAAGCTCTTTCCGCCGCACATCACGCTGGACAATGTCGACTATGCGGATGGCATGCCGCTCACGAAGCTGCCGGTCAATTCGGTCATCGTGCGCCCGCAGGATGGCAGCCAGTTGCAGGCGGGCAAAGTCGTCGTGGAAGGCTATGCCATGAGCGATGGCGAGCACGAAATCACCTGGGTGAGCGTGTCGGCGGATGGCGGCGAAACCTGGCAGCGGGCGGACTTTATTCACGAGCCGCGGCTGTGGAGCTGGCAGTTGTGGCGGGCGGAATTCGAGCTGCCGCCGGGCGAACACGAGCTGGTCGTGCGGGCATGGGACAGCGCCGCCAACAGCCAGCCGGAGACGATCGCCAGCGTGTGGAACTTCAAGGGTTATGTCAACAACGCCTGGCATCGGGTGCGGGTCGTGGTGAAGTAGGGAGTCTTGGCACCATAAGTGGCGCCGCTATCATCATTGCCGCAGGTCAAGTTGATAAAGGCGCAAATGTGGCCACAGCCGACGACTTCTACCAGCGCGTGCTCGAGAAGAACACATTCTATTATTTTGACGAGTCGGTCGAAGAGAAATACGATGCCGGGCACATTTCCGCCTTGACGACCATATTGCTAAACTTAAGAGAGTCTGTAACACGCGGCGGAGTTCAACGTTCGTATTTCGACGAAGTCCTAACCAAAGAAAACGGCTTGACGGCGATTCTCGCGCTGAACGGATTGTCGCTGGAGAATCTCAAGCGGCTGACGACGGTTGCGCGCGCAGCAAACGATCCTAGTCTTAATGAATTGCTTTGTCGTAGCAACTGGAATGTGCGCGACACTGGCAATCCCCACGACATATCCGAGTGGGGCAGCAAACGGATTGCCAAGCTGGCGCGGACAGACCGAGCTTTTCGGGCAGGTTTGGTCAATCTGTTCTTTGAAGGCGCGTCAAATCCATATCTTCGTAGGCATTTTCCGCCATTCCATTTGAGGAAATTGAGCATTCAGAAGCTCAGCTTTAGCAGCGACGGGATTCTCGACACGCTGGTCAGATACAA
>DAOUJB010000002.1:0-3944 GCA_034423155.1 Anaerolineae bacterium
CCGCGAAAACAGCCGCCTACAACATCGCCATCCTATTCAACCGGCAGTGTGGACGAGCAGATGGAGCGATGGCAACTCTCATCTGTTAGTAGCGGACAAGCCTTACATGTTCCAATAATGAGCGGCGTTGCTCGGTTGCGCATGATTAACTTGGACTTACTGAGATAAACCCTTGCTTTTCTCTCGGTGTACTCTCTCTAACTCGGTGAACTCGGTGGTTCATTTATTGCATTCCTTTCTTGCGTTTACCTAGTTGGCCTCGCTTCTGTGGCAAAATAGGCACATGAAATTCTCCCTGCGCTTCAACAACGACCTGCCGGTGCGCGATTATGTGCGCTATGCGCGCGCTGCAGAAGCGGCTGGCTTCGACCAATTCTGGGTGAGCAACGATCTCTTCCTGCGCAGCGCGCCAGTCATCCTGACGGCGGTGGCTGCGGCGACCGAACGCATCGAAATCGGCAGCTGCATCTTGAATCCCTACACCCTGCACACCGCCGAGATCGCCATGTTTGCCGCCACGCTGGATGAGTTTTGCGATGGGCGCTTTCTGCTGGGGCTGGCTGCGGGCGCGGCTGACTTTCTGCGCTGGCTGGGCATGCAGCAGAATCTGCCCCGCACCACGCTGGTCGAGGCGGTGGCGGCGATCAACAAGCTGACCGCAGGCGAAAATGCGCAAATGCAGGGCAAGGCGCTGCAATGGACTGACGAAGCTTGGCTGCGCTTCTCATCCCGGCGGCGCGTGCCCATTTATCTGGGCGCGATGAGTCCGCGCATGTTGGCAGAAATCGGCGCGGTGGCCGATGGCGGTTTGCCGCTGCTCTTTCCGCCCGAGCATTACGCCGCTGTGTTGCCGCATATCCAGCGCGGCTTGGCGCGGACAGGGCGCACGCAGGCCGATATCGACCTGGCGGCTTGCATCTGGTGCTCGGTTTCGGACGATCAGCAGGCGGCAGAAGCCACGCTGGCGGAAAAGGTCGCCTATTACGGGCACGCCCTGAGTCCAATGATCCTCGAGCAGCTGGGCTTGTCCCGCGCCGACTTCGAGCCGATTCGCCACGCCTGGCATGTCGAGGGCGATGTGGCTGCGGCGCGCGCCATGGTGACGCCAGCCATGCTGCGCATCGGCATCGCTGGGCGAGCAGGCGATCTGATCGAGCGGCTGGAAGGACTTGTGGCGATGGGCGCGCGGCATATCAGCTTCGGCCCGCCACTGGGACCGCACATCCTGGACGCCATCCATACGCTGGGCAAGCAGGTGCTGCCGCATTTTCGGTCTGCGCGCCGGCAGGGCAATCGCCTCAAATTGTAAGCTTATGCAAGGATGTTGTCTCTAACGCTTTACCACCGAGTTCACCGAGCACATTTGAGTACCCGAGGGGAAAGCGTAGGTTTTGCCTTGGGTCGACGCGGTATACGCAGCTATTCCAACCTGCTCGCTGGCTATGCTAAAATCCGCCCAATTGTGAGCTTCTCGTAGCGAAAGATACACTATGCGCCGCAGTTCTATTGTCTGCCTCGTCTTGCTTTGTGTGGCTGTCGCGTTGCCAATCACCCGCGCCCAGTCCGAGCCGCCCATCTGCACCCGCGCGGAATTCCTGTCTATCTTTGACCTGGTTGCCGATTATCAGGCGCGCTTCGCCCAGCCTTTAGCCGATTTCGCCGCGCTGATGACATACAGCCAGCAGCACGCCAACGACCGCCTGACCGTGCTTGCGCAGTGGCCGCAATGCGCAGAAGCGCTGGAATTTGCTGCGCTGCTCGTCCAGCTGGGAGGCGACTTTGCCGCCGGTGCCGCGCTGGAACTGGCTGGCACGCCGGCCGCCAACAATCCCTACCTGACGCTGCCCGATCACGATCAGCAGATCAACGATCGCCTGGCGACCATGCTCGGCAACGACCACGCCTTGGCGCCAGCGCCCGAAGCTCGACAGCTGCCCGCCTGCACAGCGCAGCAACTAGACAGCTATGCCGCAGCCGCAGCAGACCTGCTTGAACTTTTATCGACCACCGACGAGTTGGACAGCCGCGACGCTTTTTCTGCCCTGCTGGATGAGCGCTTGGCCTGGCGGGCGAACAGGCTGCCAGTTTTGCCTATTTGCGCCGAGACGCTGGCGCTGTCGCAAGCGCTATACGCCGCCCTTACCGACAGCATGACCAGCCTCAGCTTCGCCTTTGTGGGCGTTCCAGCAGCGCAGAACCCATTCATGGCGCTGGCCGAAGCCGGCTTGCAGCGCATCGCGGCCTGGCAGGTATCCCCGGCTCCAGGCACGGGGACCGGGGCTTTGCAGTCCTTCGAAGCGCGCCAGTTGCCCGCATGCAGCCGCGCCCAACTGAACAGCGCGCTAGCTGCCATCGACAGGGTCGCTCTGGCTGCTTTGCATGCGACAGACGATGCTTTGCAGCGCAGTCAGCTGCATCTGGATTATCGCAGCGGCGTGCTGGCTGGTTTGCCGGTCTGCGATGAAGCCTTCGCGGTCGGCTGGTGGCTGGACGAATGGCTGGGCGCGCCCGAAATGGAAAATCGAGCCCGCCTGGAAGATGCTCTGCTGCGCCTGGAAGTTGCCCGCGCCAGCGCCCCCATCTCCAGCCAGTCCGCCGCGTGCAGCGATGCCGACCTGCGCTTTGTCACAATCTACATCACGCCCGCTTTTCACAGCTTGATGCGCGCCGCGCTGACTGTAACCGACTTTGCCCAGCAGCCCGCGCTCGAGCGAGAATCGGCGGCTTTCCGCGCCTTGCTTTGGGCGCATTTGCCACGCTGTGATGATGCCATACGGCTGGGCATGCAGATGCGGGGCATCGCTGCCGACTTTGTGGCGGCCATCAAGCTGGAAACCGACGGCGCATTCGCTGTCGAAATCCCCTATACCCTGGCGTTGCCCAGCGCCATTGTCCAGCTGGGCGAGCGTTTGCAGGCAATCGAGGCGACTCTGGGCATTGGCGAAACGCAGACCTGGTTTGTGGATGTCGAGGGCTTCGCCAATGTGCGCAGCTGCGGCTCGACAGCTTGCGGGGTGGTGACTGTCGTGCAGGGGGGCGACCCGCTGGAAGTGCTGGACGACAGCGGCGACTGGTTCGAGCTGCGCTTGCCCGGCGGCGGCACGGGATATATCGCCGCTTTCCTGGTCAGCGAGACGCCCCTGAATTGACCGACTCCGCAAAAGCTAGGCCAGCATCTCGTCCATTTTCTCCAGCCCGGCGCGCAGCTCGATTTCGCGGTTGCTGCCGGTGCCACCACCGATATGCGGACACAAAATGACATTGTCCAGCGCGTTTAGAGGGCTTTCGGCTGGCAGCGGCTCGAAAGTGAAGACATCCAAGCCCGCCCCGGCGATGCGATTTTCTGCCAGCGCGTCGATCAGGGCGTCTTCGTCTATGATGCCGCCGCGCGCGATATTCACCAGATAAGCGCTGGGTTTCATCAAATCCAGTTGCTGCGCGCCGATCATGCGCTCGGTTTCTGGTGTATGCGGCACAGCCACGCAGACATAATCGCTGTGGCTCAGCACATCATCCAGCGGGGCATAGCTGGCGTCAAAAGCCGCTTCCAGCTCGGGCGAAAGCGGACTGCGCTTGTAATAGATGCTGCGCATGCCCAGTACGCTGGCGCGGCGCGCGAGCTCGCAGCTGATCTCGCCCATGCCGATGATGCCCAGAGTCTTGCCGCCGACTTCGTGCACGCGCTGGTTCTTCATCCAGTGGAAGGCGATTTTGCGCTGCGAGGTCAGCTCGGGTATCAAGCCGCGATACCGATAGGCGCCCAGGGCAACTGCCTCGTGCCCGTTGACCAGGTCTTTGCTCAGCGCCATGATGAGCGTCAGCGCCAGCTCAGCCACGCAGTTGGGTCCCTTGCGCGGCACCGCAGCGAAGTTGATGCCACGCGCGCGAATGGCGGGCATGTCGAAGTTGAAATAGCTGCGCCCCAGCTTCAGCGCAGTACGCAG
>DAOUJB010000003.1:0-2585 GCA_034423155.1 Anaerolineae bacterium
AAGCCGACCGCGAAGCCCACCCGCGGCTTGCCCGGCAGCGTCCCCACCAGCGGCAGTCCATCGCAGCTGAAGCCCATGATGCCGCTCCAGCGCTGCGCGACCGGCGCTGTGACATCGGGGAAGTATTTTCTCAGATAGCTGTCCAAAAATGCCTGCACATGGGGACTTAGACGGTCTTCGCTGGTGTCGTTTTCTTCGCTTTGAAAGTGTTTGCGTCCCCCGCCCAGCAAGAATCGGCCGTCAAAAGTGCTGCGATAATACATATAGCCATAATCGCTGTAGCCGCAATAGGGCAAAGGACTGTGTTCCAGCGGCTCGGTGACCAGGCATTGCGCGCGCGTCGGCACGACCTTGCCAACGAAGTACGGGTCGATCTGCGGCGACCAGGCATTCGTGCACAGCAAAACATATCGCGCGAAGAAGCGAAACCTCCGCGTGTATACCGTGACTCGCTCGTCAGTGCATTCGATTGCGTAGACCTCGTTGTTGGCGATGACTTCCGCGCCGCTCTGCGCCATGATACTGCGCGTTAGCAGGTAGGGCTGCACGCCGGCGTCCAGCGGCTGCTCGATGCCGGCATGATAACCGCGCCGCAGCGGATCGCGACTGTGGTAGTTGATTTCGATGCCATCTTTGTCGAGCGCCCGCGCCGCGCATGCCAGCTCTTTGGCTTCTTCGGGCGTCTCGGCCAGCAGCAACGAGCCGCACTCGTTCAAAGGCACAGCAAAGTCGCTTTGGGACACGAACATGCGCCACAGATCCATGCTGCGCGCGGAAAGCGCCCACATCTCGCGGGCGACTGCGTGTCCATATTGCTCGATAGCGCGATGATAATAGGTATCCAGCCCGCTGATCATGAAGCCGGCGTTGCGTCCGCTCGCGCCCAAGCCAGCATCGCGCGCATCGGTGACGACGACATCGCGCCCGTGCCCATGATGAGCGAAATAGGCCGCCGCGCCGCCAACAAGCCCCGCTCCTACAACCAGGAAGTCGACTTCGCGTTCTTGTTGCTGCGCGCGCTGCCAGTGAGATACGGTCATGAAACTAACTCGCCTGCATCAATTCGCGCTCGACATGCTCCTTCAGCACGAGCACCTTGCGCCATTCGTCTTCCGTGCCATCACAGATCAGCGCGACATGCCCGCTGAAATCGGCATCCCGCACCAGCGACAAGGCACGCCGGAACTCAGCCACATCCAGCGCGTCGCCATCGAAGATGCCCTTGCAGTGCAAGGAGGTCGCCCGCGGCAGCAGCGCGCGCATGGTCGCATACTTGTCGGCTGTTTTGGCCGCATTGCCGAAGTCGACGCACAACCGCAGGGGACGTCCCACGCCGTCCATGATTCGCAGCAAGTTGTCGCTTTGCACGCTGGTTGCGCGCCAGTTCTCTGTGGTGGTATGCAAGCCCAGCTCCGCGCCAAAATCAGCCAATTCGCGCAGTGAGTCGCAACTGCGTTGGATGGCGGCCGGGCTGGGTGCATCGGTGCCACAATCCAGCCGCACGCCCTTCGCTCCCAGTTTGACGGCGATACGCTGCCAGCGCTTGGCTGCTTCAATATCCCGCCGCAAGACCGCATCGTCCGCCGCCGACAAATTTCCTGTGTCGATTAAGAAGTTGACCAGGGTTACGCCCGCCGCTTCGATGTTTGCGCGCAGCTTGGCCAGGTAGCTGTCGTCAATGGCCGGCATGTGAAAATTGCAGATCTCCAGCAGCTTGATGCCTTCGGCCGCGATGAAAGCCGGCAGTTCCAATAGGCTCAACTCGGCTGGCTGGCTGGCTGCGCGGTTGATCATCACGCCGTCTGCGTCGGGTTCATACCAGGGCGCGCCCAAAGCGCCATGCACCGTCCAGGAAGAAATCGCCAATGCAATCATTTTCCACTTGTCCCTTAACCACTGCTCACCACTAGCCAAATGGTAATCGGCAATGCCGGGATGTCCAAATTGCTCCCCCTCGGTCTCCCCGTCGGGTCGGGCTGAGGACAGGACAGGTTATTTACCCCACCACCGGCCCCTCCCCGACGAGTCGGAGAGGGGAGTTTCGGGAGCTGTCAGCCGACATGTCGACAGAATCCGCGCGTGATTTGCCTCCCCCTGACCTGTCGGGGGGATTGAGGGGGGTAGTTTTCGGCGCACTTCGCATTGGTTTTCAGTTCCAGCAAACCTGTCCTGTCCTCAGTCGGGTCGGGGGGAAGGAATGGCCGCGTGTGGCGCGAACTGTGTGCGAGTGACGCAAGGCGTGATAGAATAGGGTCGCAGATGCTTTTCGCATTGTGCTGAATTGACAACACGGGAGGAATGATAATGAGGATTGTCAAGTATTTGTTGCTGTTGACGCTGCTGCTGCTGGCGCTGCCTTTTGCCGGCGCAGACGGACACCTGCCCGATTTGGGCGGGCGTACGGTTACGGTAGCTGTGGAAAACGCCTACATGCCCTTCAATGTGATTGACGAGGAGACGGGTGAAGCGGTTGGCTGGGACTATGATACGCTTGGTCTCATCTGTGAGTTGGTGAACTGCCAGCCCGAATTCATTGAAACCAGTTGGGAAGGCATGATCGTCGCGGTTTCCAATGGCGAGTACGA
>DAOUJB010000004.1:0-6877 GCA_034423155.1 Anaerolineae bacterium
GATGGCGCGCGCCAGCTTGTCGATTTGCTCGCGCTCGCTTTGGCTGGCATCGTTGACGATGGGCAGGTAGTGCACCGCCACGCCTGCTTGGCTGATGCGCTTGGCAAAGCCGACGAGCGCCGCCGAAAAAGTCGACAGGTGCCTTTCGCAGCGATACAGGGAGGAAATCAGCGCGATCTTCATGTCTCACTGGCAGCTGTGGCAACCCCCCTCGGTCCCCCCGACGAGTCAGCGGGAGGCATTTCACATGCAGAATTGTCGGCAGGTCGCGCAGTAGGATGCCTCTCCATGCTTGCGGAATTCGACACGCTCCCCAAGAACTCGGCGGTCATGCGCACGGTGGCAAATTCGCGATGCAAGTTGGCCAGCGCCACAGCCTGCACCATCTCGGCGGAGATGTGCTGGCCATCGTAGCTATGGCATTCGTGCGCGGCGGTGGCATCGGCAGCGACAAACACCTCGTAACCCAGATCGCTGGCAAGCCGCGCGCTGGTCGAGACGCAGTGTTCAGTGGTCAAGCCGGCGAAAAGCAGCGAATGAATGCCCTGGGCGTTTAAGCGGTCTTGCAGGTCGGTGCCGATGAATGCGCAGTTGACCTGTTTTTGGATGACCGGTTCGCCGGGCAAGGGCGCGACTTCGGGCTTGATGGCATTCCCCGGCAATTCGGGGCGCAAGGGCGAATTCGGCTCGGTGGACATGTGCTGGATGTGGAAGATGGGTCGTCCCTGACGCCGCCACTCGTGCAGCAGCCGCGCCATATTTTGCTCGGCGGCCGGGTTGCTGCGTGCCCCCAGTCGCGCATCGTCCAAACCCAGCTGGACATCGATGAGGATGAGGGCTGTCTGTGCCGTCATTTGCATTTGCCTTTCTGCATAGGGCAGTCGCATTGCTTTGGATGCTTGTGCAAGGTATTTGCCACGAAAACTTAAGCACCGATTTCACCGAGGTTTTTTTTCTGAGTACACCGAGGGGAAGCGATGATTTTGCATTGTGATGATGATGTCTGCAAGTCGAAATAGGCTCGTCTCGGAAACTTTTCCATCGCTATGTCAATCATCAGCGCCGCCATTGCACAAAGCGCAACGTTTATTCGTAGGGCTCTTTTCAAACTCTGGGTGTACTCATCTTATGCTCGGTGCACTCGGTGGCAAAGACTTTGTGTGATTGCCTGGGCCTTTCCGCGTGCGCTCTAGAAACCCGCTGCAACTATGATACAATACCGCCGCTCCGGCCGAAACGGGACGCGCCTATGCTGCAGGTTGTGACATTCAACATCGGTGGCGCGCGCGGGATGCGTCCAGCGCCGCACGACCACCACAAGCTGGCATCAGATACTTTCACTACGCTGAAGCAAGTCATCAATCCGCGTCAGCCGACAATCATCGCTCTGCAAGAATCGGGCCAGGCTGTGCACCGCGACCGCTGCCGCGATGTCGGTTGGAAGCTGGCGCAGTTGTTGGGCGAATCTTACCTCTCCGCCTTTGCGCCCGAAGTCTCCATGTGCGCGCATCCCCATCCCAATTTGTGGGATCGCCCCGCCTACCGCGATATGCGCGCCGCAGCCGAGGGCAACGCCATCGTAACCAATCTGCCGCTCGAAGCCTGGTCTTGGGGCAGCTATCCCGATGCCGGCGATTGTCATGGCGCGAAAGCCTGGGCTCGTCAAACCACCATCAGCCGCGCCACGCTCTACAGCAGCGGCAACCGCGATACCCAGCCGCGCAATCTGATGGTGGCGTCTTTGCGCTATCGGGGCGTGCCGCTTTATTTTCTCAACACGCATCTGGGCGTGCTGATCGGCGAAGATCGGCGCGATATGAACTACGAACGCTCGCGCACCGCCTCGCAAATGCGCCAGGCCCAGGTCAGCGAAATATTGCATGTGATCGACGAATTGAAAGCCGCCGACCGCCTCAACGAAGCGCCAGAACGGGCTATCTTGCTGGCCGGCGACTTCAACGCCCAGCCCGACGCCCCGGAGATGGAAGCGCTGCAGCGCCGCTTCCGCCTGCTTGCGCCAGAAAATCAGCCCAGCCAGCAATGGACGCACGACCAGCATCGCATATTGATCGACCACATCTTGCTGCACGACCCGGCCGGGCAATTCGCCGTCATCAGCTGCCACATCCAAAGCACGCTGCCTTTTGACGATTTGACCGACCACCGCCCGCTGGTGGGCATCTTGGCGCTGGCTTAGGCACAGTTGCGCCCCGCGCCCCCGTCCAGCTAGAATCTCGACATGACTAGCCGCCGCGTCTACACCGCTCGCGCCCTGGACGAGCCCGTCTGCATCGCGCTGGACGAAGCGATTGCAGCTATCCGCCATGGCGAGATGGACGATGAAGTCGGCTTGATGCGCTGGGGCAGCAATTACACATTCTTGGTCAATATCGTGCATGACGGCCTGCGGCTGTTGGCGATCTACAAACCCCGCGATGGCGAGCGTCCGCTGTGGGACTTCCCCGATGGCACGCTCTGCCAGCGAGAAACTGCTGCTTATCTGACCGCCGAGGCGCTGGGCTGGTCGCTGGTGCCGCCGACCATGCTGCGCGAAGGCACGCGCGGCCTAGGCTCGGTGCAACTCTTCATCGACCACAACCCCGACGAACATTATTACAGCTTCGACAAAGCGCCTTTGCTGGAGCAGCTGCGGCGCATGGCGACTTTCGATGCCATCGCCAACAACGCCGATCGCAAAGGCGGTCATTGTCTGCTGGATGCAGATGGCCGTTTGTGGGGCATCGACCACGGCTTGACCTTCAACGCCAGCGACAAACTGCGCACCGTGATCTGGGACTTCGCAGGCAGCGCCTTGCCAAAACCTATCCTGGATGATCTTGCGCGCTTCTGCCGGCGGCTGGCGGATGACAACGACAGCTATACCCAGGCGATGCGCGAGCTGCTGACGCCGAGCGAATGGCAGATGCTGCGCTGGCGGGTCGATACGCTGCTGACAGACGGCATCTTCCCACTGCCCGGCGCGGGACCGAATCGGCCTTGGCCAGCGGTTTAAATTCACTCGGTATATGCTGTCAACTCGATGTACTCGGTGTACTCGTTGGCAAAGATTGGAGACATAATGCGCACATTTCTGATTTCGCTGCTCTTCATTTGTTTCTGCGCGAGCGCATTTGCGCAAGACGCTGCCGAAACGATCACCCGCCAAAGCGCCGATGGCATCGAGCTGGTCGCCGATTGGCACGCCGCCGACTCGGGCGCTCCCGTCGTGCTCGCGCTGCACATGCTCAACAGCCGGCGTTCGGCCTATGAGCCGCTGCTGCCCGATCTGCGCGCGGCTGGTTATGCCGTGTTGAATGTGGATATGCGCGGTCATGGCGACTCGGGGGGAGAGCGCGACTGGGATGCCATTATTGCCGATGTCGGCGACTGGCTGGCTTGGCTGGAGGCGCAAGCGACCAGGTCCGATGTTGGCATGGCGCTGCTGGGCGCGAGCATCGGTGCCAATGTCGCGATCATCAGCTGTGCGGAGAATGCAGCTTGTCGCGGGGCGATCGCCCTGTCGCCGGGACTGGATTACCGCGGCACGCAACCCGAAGCGGCTTTGGCGGAAGGCTTTGCCGATCGCGCGGCATTGCTTGTCGCGGCGCATGCAGATCGTGGCAGCGCCGATAGCGTGCGCCAGATGTTCGCCAGCGCCAGCGGCGATGTGACAGCGCGCATCTTGCCCGGGCGGGCACACGGCACGCGGCTCTTCGATAGCGATTATGCCGCCACGAGCCACACGATTCTCAGCTGGCTGCGCGAGCATCTGCCGGTGCCAAACGATTAGTCCAACAGCCTGGTCAGGGCAATCGCATCACAATGAAAGCCTGCGCAAGGAACTAGCCGCGAAAACTTAACCACCGAGTACACCGAGAGGGAAGCAATGGTTTTGACGCGATTGGCCTGACAGCCCGCTTCCGCGCCTCACAGGCAGGAAAGCGCCTATGCTATACTCTCCGCGTGCGACAAACAGGCGGGGACAGAGCATGCCCATCACAGCGGCCGGACGATTTTTCATCGACGAGACGGGCAGACGGCGCATCCTGCACGGCGTCAACCTCAGCGGCGCGAGCAAGATCCCGACCCAGCCGCCCGGCGCCACGCACCTGCCCGATAGCCTGAATGACCCGCGCAATGTATCTTTCATCGGGCGGCCCTTCCCGCTGGAAGAAGCTGATGAACACTTCGCCCGGCTCAAGCACTGGGGGCTGGACTTCCTGCGTTTTATCGTAACCTGGGAGGCTTTGGCGCACGCGGGACCGGGCTGCATCGACGAAGCCTACCTCGATTATCTGGCTGCCCTGCTGGAAAAAGCCCACGCGCACGATTTCCTCGTGTTTATCGACCCGCATCAGGATGTGTGGAGTCGCTTCAGTGGCGGCGATGGCGCACCCGCCTGGACATTCGAAGCGGTTGGCATGGACATCGAGCGCTTCGGTGAAACCGGCGCGGCGCTGCTGCATCAGAAGCAGCCCGATACTTTTCCGCAGTTGATGTGGGCGAACAACTATACCCGTTACGCTTGCTTCACGATGTTCACGCTCTTCTTTGGCGGGCGAGAATATGCGCCGCAACTGCAAGTGGATGGGCAGAATATCCAGGATTATCTGCAGGGGCACTATTGCGCTGCCTATGCGGCGTTGGCGCGACGCTTGCGCGACCTGCCCAACCTGCTGGGCTTCGGCAGCATGAACGAGCCTTCGGGCGGCTTGCTGGGCGTGCCCGACTTGCGCAGCAACGATCATGCGCTCTTCAAACTGGGCGTCATGCCCACGCCGGCGCAGGCGATCTTTCTCGCCAATGGTTTCGCGCAGGAGTGCCTGGACTTTGGCATGCCGCTGGTCGACCGGCTGCCCGGGCAGACAAAACCAGCGTGCATCGATCCCCAAGGCGCGACCGTCTGGCGCGATGGCGCAGACGATGTCTGGCGGACGCACGGCATCTGGGATGTGGACGATGCTGGAAAGCCGCGCGTGCTGCGCCCCGGGCACTTCGCGCGCGCCGACTTTTTGCAAGATTTTCTGAAGCCCTTTGCCGATCGCTTTGCCAGCGCCATCCATGCCGAAATGCCGGACGCGCACATCTTCATCGAAGCCGAGCCGCTGGGTCCGCCGCCGAAATATGACCAGATCGACAAACTGGTCTATGCGCCGCACTTCTATGATGGCGTTACGCTGTTTACGCGCCGCTTTCATCCGCAGCTCAATTTCGACTTTTTCAGCATGCGTCCCCTGCTTGGCGAGTCGCAGATCCGCAGCCACCTGCGCAAAGAGCTGGGCAAATTCCGCCATTATGCCGATGATGCGCTGGGCGAACTGCCCATCGTGATCGGCGAGGTGGGCATCCCTTTCGACCTGAACAGCGCCGGGGCATTCAAAAGCGGCGATTTCTCGCGGCAGGCCCAGGCGCTGGATTACAGCTTGCGCGCCCTGGACGACCACCTCTACAGCTACACGCTCTGGAATTACACGCCCGACAACAGTAATGAGCGCGGCGACCAGTGGAATGGCGAAGACTTGTCCATCTTCAGCCGCGACCAGCAAGCCGACCCCGCCGATATCAACTCGGGCGGACGCGGGCTGGCGGGCTTTGTGCGTCCTTATGCCAGGAAGGTGGCGGGCGATCCACAGAGCATGCGTTACGATCAAGCGCGCGGCATCTTCACTTTCAGCTTTCGGCATGACAGCGCCATCAACGAGCCGACCGAGCTATATGTGCCCAACTTGCCGTTTCCGGCCGGCTATCGCGTCGAGGTGAGCGATGGCGACTACGAGGTCGATCTCGAGGCGCAGCGAGTGTTGTATCGGCACAGCGACAAGGATATGCCGCACATGATCCGCATCATTTCCAACGCGCCGGTGCCCGAAGAGCTTTCGCCCTGGGGCAAGCTGGCGATCGCGGGGGCGGTTGCGCTGGTCGTGCTGGCGCTGCTGCGGCGGATATTGCGGAAGTAGATCGAATTTGGGATGAACGACGGAGACATAGCCGATGGTTGAAGCGGTTAGCAACGATGTCGAAACTACCCTTCGGGAGTTGCAGCAGAATAGAATCAGCGTGCGCAACGACCTGACTTTAATAGCTCTTTTTCGGGGCAAAAGTCCATACTACTTGCGGGCAACAACCGATGTCGTATCGTGTTTGGTGTCTCGTGTATACGAATATCATCTTGCGCAGGTCGATGAGCAGGTTTTTGTGGGTTTCCTGGGAATCGCTGTAACGGATAGTATGCCTGCATATGACGAGGACATCACCTCGAATGACAACAGTTATCAGCAGTTGCCAAGCATAGAGCAACATGTACCGTCTCGGCTCCGCCAAATGCCAAATTTAGGTCTCTTCGACTTATTAGCACATCGTACAATGCCGTTTTCCGCTGAATTATGTTGTGCACATGAGCGAAATCTCACCAGACTGACGCGGCAATTCTATCAGCAGTTATGTACGGACGATGCTGCAATTGACTGGCAGAGGTTGGCGCAGTTCGTATCCGAAAGCAACTCAGTAAATGCAAGTAAGTAGTGAAACAACAATTTGCCACAGAGCCACAGAGGCACAGAGATAATCCTTGGCTTTTCTCTCGGTGCACTCACTTTAACTCGGTGTACTCGGTGGTAAATTTATTGTATTACTTACTTGCGTTTACTTCCCTCACAACCGAAAGGACTCACCCATGAACTTCGACCTCGCTTCTGTCGACTACATCCTGGAAACGACGCGCTCCGTGCGCAAGCGCCTTGACCTGGCCCGCCCCGTCCCCCGCGACATCATCGAGCGCTGCCTGGAAATCGCCATCCAGGCACCCACCGGCAGCAACTCGCAAGGCTGGAAGTGGCTGGTGCTGACCGATCCCGACAAGAAAGCCAAAATCGGCGAA
>DAOUJB010000005.1:0-1552 GCA_034423155.1 Anaerolineae bacterium
GCGCAGACTTGCTGCCGACCACACGCACCCGCGGGCAAGGCACAGAAGGCAGCCTGCCCATCAGCGAAGACATGCTGCTGCACGAAGCCAGCGGCAACCTCTTCGGCATGACGCAGAATGTCGCCATGGGCTGGCATCCCGAAGAGGTCAACCGTGAGCAGTATGTCATCGTCAGCACCAAAGGCGGTTTGCGCGCCGAAGATGGTCGCCCGGTCGCGCTGGGTTATCACACCGGGCATTGGGAAATCAGCCTGCTGGTGCAAGAAGCGGCGCAGACCATCCGCCAGCAAGACGCCATTCCCTTTGCGATATATTGCTCCGACCCCTGCGATGGGCGTTCGCAAGGCACAACCGGCATGATGGACAGCCTGGCGTATCGCAACGATGCCGCCGTGGTGATGCGGCGCATGATCCGCTCTTTGCCAACCCGCGATGGCGTCATGGGCATTGCCACCTGCGACAAGGGTTTGCCCGCCGCCATGATCGCCCTGGCTGGCTGTGGCGATCTGCCCGGCATTATCGTGCCCGGCGGGGTTACCCTGCCAGCCGAGGGCGCAGAAGATGCCGGCACCGTGCAGACCATCGGCGCGCGCTTCGCCCATGGTTTGATCAGCCTGGATTATGCGGCCGAGATGGGTTGCAAAGCCTGCGGATCGTCGGGCGGCGGCTGTCAATTCCTGGGCACCGCGGCGACTTCGCAAGTAGTGGCGGAAGCGCTCGGCTTGAGCCTGCCGCACAGCGCACTCGTGCCTTCGGGCGAGGCGATCTGGCTGGACAATGCGCGGCGCTCGGCATTGGCGCTGCTGGGATTGAAATCCGCCCGCATCAAGCTGGCCGACATCATCACGCCGGCTGCGCTGGAAAATGCCATGTTGGCGCATTCGGCTTTTGGCGGCTCGACCAACCTGTTGCTGCACATCCCCGCAATCGCCCATGCCGCGGGACTCAAAGCGCCCACTGTCGACGACTGGATTCGCGTCAATCGCAGCACAGCGCGCCTGGTCGATGCCCTGCCCAATGGACCGCGCAACCACCCGACTGTACAAGTTTTCATGGCGGGCGGCGTTCCCGAAGTCCTGCTGCACTTGCGCGCGGGCGGCTTGCTCAATACCGATGCCCTGACCGTCACTGGCGACAAGCTGGATGCCGTGCTGGACTGGTGGGCAGAAAGCGAACGGCGGCAACTGGCACGAAAGCGCCTGCGCGACAGCGACGGCATCGACCCGGATGATGTCATCATGTCGCCGGACTCGGCAAAAGCGCGCGGCTTGACCAGCACAGTCGTCTTCCCGCTGGGCAACATCGCCCCGCAAGGCTCGGTCATCAAAGCCACAGCCATCGACCCCAGCGTGGTGGGCGAAGACGGCGTCTATAGACATCGTGGCCCAGCGCGGGTCTTTACATCAGAGCGAGCGGCCATCCGCGCATTGAAACGCTTGCAAGGCGCGCCCATCCAGCCCGGCGATGTGCTGGTGCTGGCCGGCGTGGGACCCATGGGCACGGGCATGGAAGAGACTTATCAACTGACTTCGGCGCTGAAGTTCATCCCCTG
>DAOUJB010000006.1:0-6756 GCA_034423155.1 Anaerolineae bacterium
TCGCCGATACGAAGCTGAGCAGCGTCCAGCCCATACGCCGCGCCAATTGCATGCTGTGCTGGTCGGTCGCAACATCAATGCTTTCTTTGCCAAAGATGACCAGGTCGACATCGCCCAGCTTTTGCAGCGCGCCAGCCGCCAACGCCGACCACACCAGGCTGTCGGTTGTATCCGCGCCGACTTCTTCGATGCGCATGGCGTCTTGAATGCCCATGGCCAAGCTGTGCTTCAAGGCATCGTCGTGCAGCGCCCCGCCGATAGCGATGACTGTCGATTTGCCGCCGCTGCTCTGTGCGATGGCGATCGTCTCTTCCAGCGAATATTCGTCCCAGGGATTGACCACGGTCGCGACATCGCCCCAGCTAACCGCGCCGCCCTCGTCTACCCAGACTTTGGCGGCTGTATCGGGCGTGCTGCGCGTAAAGGTAACTACATGCACTTGGCTCGATCTCCTGTTCGTTCCTTGCGGTCATTTTACTCGCTGCTTACGCAAAGACGCATGCCCATCTGCCGCAGCCTGTCATGCTGGCATTGGCTGAAGCGCGCCCCGCGCAGGTTAACTTCCCACAAATTGACGCCGCGAATATCGGCATCGCGCAGGTCGGCATCGCGCAAATCGGCACGAGCGAAATTGACATTGCGCAAGTCTGCGCCTGCGAAATTTGCCCCTTCCAGCTGCGCCTCGCGGAAATGCGCATCTCGCAGGTCTGCCGCGCTGAAGTCCGCTCCAGCCAACTGCGAGTAGGCGAAGTAGGCGGTCGGCAATTGCGCGCCAGCAAAGCGTGCATTTTTCAATTGCCAGGCGGCCATCTGAGCGCGCTGCAGGCGAACTCCCGACCAGTCAACGCCGTCCAGGCTGCCATCTTGATGCGCCAGTCGCTCTTGCAACGCAGCCAACACGGCTTCGGCAGCAGCGCCAGTCAGCAGCGGCAGGCGCGCCACCAGCTTGTCTGTCGGCTGCATCGCGTACCAGCGTTTGCCGAGTCTGCGTTTGACGCCATGGAGCAGGGGCATCGCGGAATCCGGTGAGAGCTGCTGCGACATCATCATAGCTTTGGCGCAGCGCACTGGCAAGGCGCGGTTGAATGGTCCCAAGGCGGTTTAGCAAGATTGACGGGCGATGCGCAGCGTTTTTTGTGCGATTGCGCTATACGGTCGCGGACTGCGACTGAGTAAGCTTGTGCCCAGCCGTCCAAGCCGAAGAGTGCCCGCATGGCAGTCGCCACCTGCAGCGTGCCGACGCTGATTACAAAATACCTGGAGATGACCAGCCGCGCCGATTTCGCGCCGGCTTTTGTGCGCGCTCGCGATATCGAAATTGTCCTCATGGAGATGCCCGACTTGGGCTTTTACAAGTTCCTCTATCAATCGGTCGGCGAGGAATGGGCGTGGCGCGATCGCCTGCAGATGTCCAATGCCGAGCTGCGCCGCATACTGACCTCATCCGATACCCAGGTGCATATCATGTATGTCAGCGGCTCGCCGGCCGGTTATGTCGAGCTTTTTCGCCATGCCGACGATTCGGTGGAAATCGCCTATTTTGGATTGCGGCGCGATTATATGGGTCGGGGTCTGGGCAAACATTTGCTGAGTTATGGCGTCGATCAAGCCTGGCAGATGGGCGCGCGGCGCGTCTGGCTGCACACCTGCAACCTGGATGGTCCGCATGCGCTGGCCAATTATCAAAAACGCGGCTTTCGCATTTACGATGTGGTCGAAGAGCCTATGCCGGCGCTTTATGCCTGATGCAGCCCGCTGGCTATCGCCGAGCGCATTGACTTGTCAACAACGTTCCATTCCAGGCAAATGCGGTCGGCCAGCCCAGCATAGCGCTGTTTGATCTGCGGCAGCACTTCGTCCGGCTCGGCAACAATGGCGATCTCGCGCAGCAGCTCGTCTGGTATTAGCGCCGCCATTTCCTGCCATTGCCCCGCGCGCGCCATAACCGACAGCTCGTTCGCAATCTCATCCCAGCCGTGCAGCGTCATGACGCGCCTGTAACCGGGCGTGCTCGCGTAGAAGGCGATGCGAGAACGGGTTTCTGCTTCGGCGCGGCGGCGAGCATCGTCATTTGCGCCACTGACAACGAAGACCGGCACTGTCAGCGCAAAGTCGTTTCGTCTGCGCCCAGAAACAGCCAAACCAGCCTCGACAGCCGGCAAGACGAAATCGCGCAAATAAGTCGCGGTATGAAAAACATGCGCGTGCAGCCCGGCGCAGGTTTCGCCGGCCAGCCGACACATGCCCGGGTTCACGCCGGCCAGAAAGATCGGGATGTCCGGCTTTGTATTGGGACCAGGGTTGAAGAAGGGCGACATCAAGCGAAATTGATAGTGCTTCCCGCGATAGCGCAGCCGGGCATCGTGCTGGAATGTATCCCAAATTGCGCGCAGACTCTCGATATATTCGCGCATGCGCCCGATCGGGTCCGTCCAGGTTTCGCTGAAGCGGCGCTCGATATGCGCGCGCACTTGCGTGCCCAAGCCCAGCACAAAGCGGCCATTGCTCTGCCGCGCCAGATCCCAGGCGACCTGGGCTGTTACCATCGGGCTGCGCGGAAAAGCCACGGCGATCTGTGTGCCCAGCAGGATGGATTCGCTGGCAGACGCGGCGATCGTCAGCGGCAGAAAAGGGTTGCGCGCTGTTTCGGCTGACCAAGCGGCGCAGAAACCCGCTTGTTCGGCGCTGACGATGAGGTCCGCGTCCGCTCGCAGGTCTCCCGATGGGAAAAAAGATATGTCAATTTTCATCCGCTGTTTGTCCTTCGCCATTGCTTCCCGATACTGTCGGATAGGCTGCTGCCAGTCTGCGCCAGTCTACAATTTCAGCATGCGTCCGTTGTCTTTGAGCCAGGCTCGCCATTTCTGATAATCGGGGCAATATTCCGCCACCAGCCTCCAGAAAGCCGCGCTGTGATTCAGTTCGCGCAAGTGGCACAGCTCATGCAAGATGACATAGTCAATGGCCGCATCTGGCGCCATCATCAGCCGCAGGTTCAGGTTCAGATTGCCCTGCGCCGAACAGCTGCCCCAGCGCGTCTTCTGATGCTTGATGCGCAATTGTCCATACGCAAAGCCATGCTCCTCCGCCAGCTGCCGCGTGCGTTGAGGCAGGTAGGCCTTGGCTTGCGACCGATACCAGGCCACCACCGCCGCGCGCCGCTCTGGCAATTGCGCAGACTGCGGGCATTCCAGCACCAGCGCGTTGCCAACCAGTTGCACGCTGCTGGATGCGCCATTTGTCGACCTTGCCAAATCTAGCTTGTATGCCTCGCCGCGATAAAAAAAGACTTCGCCACTTTGATAGCAGCGCTGGGGCCGCTGGTCAGATGCCTGCGCGAGCCGCGACATCGTGCGCAGGATCCAGTCGATGTTGGCGCGCAGCACATCCTCAGGCGCAGGTTGCCGGCGGCGGCTCGGATACACCACTTCCAAGCCTGCGTCTGCCGTGAACTTTATGAGCACTCGTTTGGCGCGCTTGCTGGTTCGCACACGATAGTCAACGAAGCTCCCCTGCAATTCCAGCTGCGGCATCAGCGCGCCATGGCTTTCGCTGCGTGCTGCCAAACCAGGCGTTTGCTGCTGTCCGAAGCATCATAGGGAAAATAGAAGCCGGCGCGGTCCAGCAAACCGGCATAGCGCTCGCGCAGCTTATACGGCAATTCGTCTGGCGGCGCGATGATGGCGAATTCCGCCAGCATGTCATCGCTGATCAGGGTGTGCAGTTCTTGCCATTTGCCACGCCGCAACAGCGCGTTCAATCGCGGCGCCAGGTCTGTCCAGCCATGCAAGTCCAGCACGGGGCGATAACTGGGCGTGCTGGCATAGAAGGCGATCTGCGATTTGGTCATGATCTTGCTTGCTTCGATTTCCGCGGCATTTTCGCCGGTAACCACGAATATGGCGCTGGATAATTGTAGCGGTTTCTGCAGTTGGCTATTGGCGCGCCCTTGCTGAAATGCCGGCAACAATACTTCGCGCAAGTAACGCGGCGTGTGATAAGAATGTACATGGAAGCCAGCGCAGGTTTCCCCAGCCAGGCGAGCCAGCCCGGTGTTGACGCCGGCGATGTAGATAGGGATGTCGTGCCAGGGCATGGGCGGTGGCGCAAAGAAGGGCGTCAGCAGCGAAAACTGGTAATATTCTCCTCGATAGCCCAGTGGCTCGCCAGTGTGGAAGCTGCGCCAAATTGCACGCAGCGCTTCAATATACTCGCGCAGTTGCTGCACGGGTTTGCCCCAATTGGCGCTGAATCTCTTTTCGATGTGTGGTTTCACCTGGGTGCCCAGCCCCAGCACGAAGCGTCCGCGCGATTGTTCTGCCAGGTCCCAAGCTGTCTGCGCCATCAGCATCGGGCTGCGCGGGAAGGCGATCGCCACGGCTGTGCCCAGCGAGATGCGCTCTGTCGCCAGCGCGGCGTGCGCAAGCGGCAAGAACGGATTGTGTGCCGTCTCGGCTAGCCACAAGCCATCGAAGCCATCCGCCTCGACCATTCGCGCTACTTCGCCAACCGCGTTCAGGTCTTCGCTGAGAATGCTGACTTCGAATCGCATGATCGGCCGCGCCTCGTTTTGTTACCGGCAGGATTGTAGCTTGACGCCACCTTGTGGGCTAGGGCACAACGCATTTTGCAGCGCCGTGTTGTTATGGTTACAATCGACGCACAAATTCGTTTGCTTGGCAGAGCTTCGACTTATGTGGCCAGCGGCAAAGAGGTCTCGATGAGCGTTCGCAGTGCACGGTCGGTCAACATTGGACTGAGAAATATCGTCGCCACGATATTCATCGTGCTGGGGCTGGTATTTGTCTGGGAGATCCGCGGGACACTGATGCTGACTTTTGCCGCGGTCATCCTGGTTGTGCTGTTTACCATGCCGGTGCGCCTGCTGGTGCGCCGATTTCAGCTCAATCGCGTGGTGGCGATTTTGGTCAGCGTCATCGGCTTTTTCGCGGTGCTGGGCTTGATTGGCACGCCTGTCCTGCGCACCATCATCACGCAGTACCAGGTTCTGGCTTTTGATGTCGTGCCACAGGGCTTCGTCGAGCTGCGCGGTTCGGTCACGCGGGAGACGCTGGTCGCGCGCTTGCCCTGGCTGGACGGCGTCATCCCCGAAAATGCCAACGACCTCATCAACGATGACTTGATCAATCAATTTATCTCCCAAGTTACCGATGCGGTCGGCCGGCTGGGCGGCACTGTGCTGCCAGTAGTCGGCGGCGTGGCCAACACGATCTTGAGCGCGCTCATCATTTTTTTCCTGAGCATGTATTTGCTTGCGGAGCCGGATTTGTATGTCAATGGCATCATCAAGTTGACGCCGATCTGGTATCGCGAGCGCATGTTGGTGGTGCTGGGGCGCATCGACTCTACGCTGCGCGCCTGGCTGACGGTGACATTCGTATCGATGATTGTGGTGACGATTTTGACCGGTTTGGGCTTGGCGCTGCTGGATATCAATGAGTGGCTGGCATTGGGTGTGCTGGCCGGGTTGCTGTCATTCATACCCAACTTTGGACCGCTGGTGGCGCTGGTGCCATCGGTGGCGGTTGCGATCGTGCAGGCGCAGGAAAATGTCATCTGGGTGGCGGTCGTCATTTATGGCGTGTCGTTCTTTCAAAGCCAGGTAGTCAGCCCGGTCTTGGCTAGCGAGCGCATGAACATGCCAGCGATTTTGATCTTGCTGGGGCAGATCATATTCGGCTTCTTTTTTGGCTTTTTGGGTTTGATGCTGGCCGTGCCGCTGAGCGCTTGTTTTGCCGTGTTGATTGATGAGATGTATGTGAAAGATATTTTGGGCGATCATGCGCAAGCCGAGACGCAGGAAGCGAGTCCAGATGAAGCGCTACCGGAGAATCTACAGCCCGAACCTACTTGAAAAGGGGGCGGCGAAGGCTTGCGAGGCCGGCAGCAGAATGAGAATGAGAACGAAGACGATGAGTTATTGAATGTTCCGGAGTTCATTGCGAACTCCGGCCAAGGTCGGGATTCAGCGCGAAATGCGGGAGGGGGATAGGCTGCAAGTTTCCGCTGGACGTTTTCATTTCGACCTCCTTGCGCCAATGACCAGAATATATGGCGGACTGCATCATATCGGTACCGTGGTATTCACAATTGCCCCAGAGTTCAATATATTCCGTAAATTGTCAAGCGAATTGCGCAATATCTTGTCTTGTTGACGAGACTCGGAAAACGGCGCGGCAACTCA
This sequence comes from Anaerolineae bacterium, assembly GCA_034423155.1. GTDB lineage: Bacteria > Chloroflexota > Anaerolineae > Aggregatilineales > Phototrophicaceae > UBA6055. The sequence goes on from DAOUJB010000006.1 coordinate 6,206, forward strand.
TCGAATGGAGGGGCGAGCGGAGATGGAGCGCGAGCCAGGGACAAAACTCATGGGGTTTTCAGATGAGTTTTCAGATGATTGATGAGGCGCTGCGGATCTGGCGGCGCTAGCTGTCGCGATTGATCTCTTGGTCGCTTCGCTTTTTATACCAGCCTTTGCGCGGAGAGAGCGCTTTGGTCTCGACAGTCGTGAGAATCAGATCCATAAAGAAAGTCGCCAGCTGCTCGGGACGGTGGTCATTGATGTGATCAAGGTGCCAGCTGAAGAAGGCGAAGGTGGCCTCGACCATGTGGTTGACAGACACGACCAGGGGGACGGAACTCGTATCCGCTGCCTCGTAACGTTCGACGACCAGCTTGGCTGCCTCCTCCTTCAAGTTGCGGCGGATCGGATGACTGTACGGCAGCGAGAAATAGAACCGAAACCGGTCTTCGCGCTCCCTGACGTATTTGAACAGCGCAACGATTTCATCGTAGACCGATTCCTCAGCCTGGAGAAGCTCTTTGATTTCTCCCATCGTCGTCAGCATGATATCGATCAATAGCTCTTCC
>DAOUJB010000007.1:0-2743 GCA_034423155.1 Anaerolineae bacterium
CATCAATGGCGCGGGCGTGGTAGAGCGGCGCGTTAAAGCTGTACATGGCGAAGGTGGGCGGCGTGTTGATGATGCAATCGCCCGGCTCGATAAAAAGCTGCATGATGAGTTCAATCAGTTCATCTGCGCCGGCGCCACACAAGATTTGCTCGGCTGGCGCGCCACAATAATCGGCCAGCAGCGCGCGCAGACGCCCGGATTCGGGGTCGGGATAAATATGCGCGCCCGCCAGTTGTGCCAGCGCTTCGTGCACGCGCGGCGAGGGACCAAAGGGATTTTCATTGGCGTCCAGCTTGATGAGTGTCTCGGCGTTCCGTCCGAGTCGCTGCGCGAAGACCTCCAGCGAAGTGGTCGGCGTATAGGCGCTCATGGCGGCGATATCGCGGCGGATGCGCGTGGGTTGAGTCATTTTAGCCCCCTCAGTCCCCCCGTCGGGTCGGGGGGAGGTTTTCTGTGCGCAAGCGGGCGGCGGCGGCGTGGGCATCCAGCGATTCTGCGCGGGCGAGCACTTCTGCCGGGATGCTCAGCTGGCGGGCGGCGCTCTTGTCCAGCGCGTTCAAGCTGGTGATTTTGACGAAGTTCAGCACATTCAATGGCGAGGCAAAACGTGCTGTGCCACCGGTGGGCATAACATGGCTGGGACCTGCTACATAATCGCCCAGCACTTCGTAAGAATGTTCGCCCAAGAAGACGCCGCCGGCATTGCGCACCTGCCCCAGCCACGACCAGGCATCGTCCACCAGCAGGCAGAGATGCTCGGCGGCATAGTCATTGGCCAGCTGGAATGCCTGCTCCAGGTCGGCGGTGATGACGCAGCCGCTGTTGTTGGCCAGCGCGCCCAGGATGATATCGCTGCGTTCCAGCGATTCCAGCTGCCGGGCGATTTCTGCGCCGACCGCGCGCGCCAGATTCTCGCTGGGCGTCAGCAAAATCGCCGAAGCGAGCAGGTCGTGCTCGGCCTGCGCCAGCAAGTCGGCCGCTGCCAGCTGCGGGTCGGCATGTTTATCGGCGATGACGACTGTTTCGGTGGGACCCAGCAAGCCATCAATACCGACATCGCCATAGACCTGCTGCTTTGCCAAAGTCACGAAGAGGTTGCCAGCGCCAACGATGCTGGCCACGCGCGGGATGGTCTGCGTGCCATAAGCCAAAGCCGCGATAGCTTGCGCGCCGCCGACTCGATACACGCGCTCGACACCGGCCACTGCCGCAGCCGCCAGGATGGTCGGGTGGATATCGCTGCCACCGCTGCCGGGCGGGGTGCAGAGGGCGATTTCGCGCACGCCGGCCACCTGCGCCGGGATGACGCTCATCAGCAGGGACGAGGGCAGGGGGGCGCTGCCGCCGGGCACATAGACGCCGACTGAGTCGAGCGGGCGGATCAACTGTCCCAGCGCGCCGTGCTCGCCGCTGTCGATCCAGCTTTGCAGTGGCTGCTGCCGATGAAAGTCGCGGATGCGCCGGGCGGCTGTTTGCATGGCCTCGCGCAAGTCGGCGGGGATGGAATCCAGCGCCGATTTCAGTTGCTCGGGCGAAACATGCAACTGAGGATTTTCGTTGTTGTCGAGCTGCCGATTCCACCGCAAGAGGGCTTGGTCGCCATCTCGTCGGACGCTGGCGATGATGCGGCGCACGGCTTCGTCAGGCGCGATCGGCTCGCCAAATAGCGCTGCAGTGCGCGCCAGCACACTTTCTGGCGGCTGGATATCGCGCAGGGAGCGGCGTTTGAGCAGGCTTTCGCGCGCCAGGTCAATATCACGGATGATGCGCCAGGCCGGGTGGCTCATTGCGTTGCCTCGTGTGCATGAGTCGGGGCGCTTATTGTAGCCACAAACGCCGGCAGGTACAGGCTCGTCCAGCAATGCCTGGCGCTGGAGCTTGCAAGGATGAAATAGCATACGGAGAAATCACAGAATATTCAGTATATTCAAAATAAACGAAATATAGCAAGTTGTGTTATACTCGCGCGAAGATGCGTTACATTTCTTACGACTCCTAAAAAAGACGGAGAACAGGGGGATCTATGCGCCATTCCGCACCGCGTATCATCTTACATTTTACACCGACTACCCAATGCGAAAGGACAGTCTAATGCGTAAGCCCTTGCTCGTACTACTTGTGTTGGCTTTGGCGATCCCGGCTGGCGTGGCGCTGGCTGATGGCCATGAATTTGATTGCGGCACCGACGAAGAAGTCACCATCAAATTCTTCGGCGACCCGGTTGGCAACTATCCAGAGGCGGAAGACCGTATCATCAGCGCCTTCAATGAGGTCTGCCCCAACATCACGGTCGAGCGCAACGATGGTGCCGCCAATGTAACCGACCTGATCGCCTTTTATCTGACCGCATTCGAGGCGGAAAGCAGCGACCTGGATGTCATCCGCGTCGATGTCATCTGGCCCGGGCAACTGGCTGAGCATCTGATCGACCTGAACGGCATCGCGCCGCAAGCGCATATAGACGCGCAGATGCCCGCGCTGATCGACAACAACACCATCGACGGCCGCCTAGTCGCGCTGCCGCTGCGCATCGGCTTTGGCATGCTCTACTATCGCACCGACCTGGTCGAAAAGTACGGCTACGATGGACCGCCGGCCACCTGGGACGAGCTTGAAGAAATGGCGGCGACGATCCAGGCTGGCGAGCGCGCCGAAGGCAACGATGAATTCTGGGGCTTCGTCTGGCAAGGCAACGCCTACGAAGGCTTGACCTGCGACGCGCTGGAATGGCATGTATCGGCGA
>DAOUJB010000008.1:0-6265 GCA_034423155.1 Anaerolineae bacterium
ATCGCCGAGTCGCTGCGCACGGCGGACGCGCTGATCGGCGCTGTGCTGATTGCTGGCGCGAAGGCTCCCCTGCTGGTGACGCGCGACATGCTGCCGTTGATGCCTGCGGGCAGCGTCATCGTCGATGTAGCTGTCGATCAAGGCGGCTGCGTCGAAAGCACGCGACCGACTTCGCACAGCGACCCCACTTATGTCATTGACGATGTGCTGCATTACGGCGTCCCCAACATGCCCGGGGCTGTGTCGCGTACTTCCAGCCTGGCGCTGGCAAATGCCACCCTGCCCTATGCACTCGCGATCGCCGATGGCGGTGTGTCTGTGCTGGCGAAAGATCCGGCGCTAACTGAAGGCGTCAACACCGCCGCTGGCCGCTGCACGCATCCGGCTGTGGCGCAGACATTCGGGCTGGAATATGTTGAGGCTTGGCGCGCGCTGCAAGAATATTCGCTGGACCTCGTGCCGGCCTTTTGACGCCGGTTTTGTAGCAAGAGGCGCGCAATTCACCGACTCGGCGCATGACGAGCGCGCTGCCAGCTTGCGACTGGTCAAGGGCTGGCGAATCTGCCAGACTCGCCGTCTATGCGTAAATCACAGACCCCGCAAGCGAGCGGCACATGAACGCGACCAGGAAGCGCCTGGCATTCTTGGGCGGCATCTGCATCAGCGGCCTATTCTGCTACCTGGCTTTCCGCGGATTGCAGCCGGAACAGATGCTGCAGAGCCTGATCCGTATTCAGTTGGAATTCGTTCTGGCGGGCATGCTCGTGTATGCGCTGGCCATGGTGGTGATCGCGCTGCGCTGGCAATTCTTGCTGCGGGCGGTGAAGCTGGTGCCGCTGCGCGCGTTGAGTCAGCTAGTGGCGATCGGCTATATGGGCAACAATGTCTATCCGCTGCGGGCCGGCGATGGCTTGCGCATTGTGCTGCTGCGGCGGAATCATCAGGTGCCGCTGGTGCGGGCGACCACCATCGTTGTATTGGAGCGCGCCTTCGATGGCTGCGTGATGATCGCCTTCGTGCTCATCGGCCTGCTGTTCATCGACCTGCAATCCAGCGAAGTCGAAGCGATCGTGCGCTTGGCCGCGCCGGCTTTTGCGGCTGCCATGCTGATTGCCTTGTTCCTGGCCGCCAAGCCCGATCTGCTGCGCGCAGTGGTTGGCTGGATCGTGAAGCTGCTGCCCGGTCGGCTGGGCATTGGCTTGCGGCGGCTCAGCGAAGATGTCATCGCGGGCTTGGAAGGCTTGCGCAATCCGCTTCATTTTCTGGGCGCGGTCGTGAGTTCCTTCATCACCTGGAGCATCGAGGCGAGCGTCTATTGGGTGGTGATGTGGGCTTTTTCCATGCAGCTGGATAATGCCTATGCGGTGTCGCTGTTGATCTGCGGCGCGCTGAACCTGGCTGGCATCATCCCGGCCTCGCCTGGGCAAGTCGGCGTCAATGAATTCGTCACGGTGGCGATATTGACCGCGTTGGGCGTGCCGGTGGCGCTGGCAGGCGTGTATGCCATTGTCGCGCATATCACGATCTGGCTGCCGGGCGTGCTTGGCGGGCTCTTCTTTTTGCTGCGACAGGGTTTGAGCTGGGCAGATATCGGCCGCGCTGGCGAACTGGAAGGCGCAAGCTAGACGCTGATCGCCGTATCAAAATGCCGCGCCAGGGGTCGCAAGTCGTCCCATAGTCGCTCGGGGATAGGCTGTTGCGCCGCTGCCATGCTGGATCGCGCTTCAGACGGGACTCGCGCGCCGGGGATGGTCGAGGCGATCTGCGGATGACGCGCGCAATATTGCAAAGCCACCGCAAGCATCGGCACGGCATAGTCGGCGCAGAGTTGCTGAATGCACGATACATGGTCGAGGCATTCTTGGCTGAAGCGCCGATTGAGGTAGCGCGTGTTCTCTTGAGGTCCGGTGACGAGCAGTCCGCGTTCCAGGGGCGTCGCCGCAATCAAACCGACATCATGCTGCGCAGCCGCAGCAAAGAGCTCGCGTTCGGCGATGCGGTTGATCAAGCTCCAGGAATCTGCGATGACCGCACAGTCGAATTCGCCCGTTTTGATATAGCCGAGATTGGTAGCCGGGTCATTGGACGCCGTGCCGATGTGGTCGATGACGCCCTGCCCCTGCAAGCGCCGCAATCCACCCAGCGCTCCCTGCTGCGAAAGCACGAAGTCCATCGGCTGGTCCATCGCGTCATGAATGTAGACGACAGAAAGACGCTGCAAGCCCATGCGCTCCAGGCTGGCGTACACGCTGCGGACTACCGCGTCAGAGCTGAAGTCGTAGCCGTCGTGAGTTCGGCCCGCTTTGGTCGTGATGACGAGGCGGTCTTTGGCGGCCGGCCGCTGACGAAGCGCCTCGCCGATCAAACTCTCGCTGAGGCTGCGACCATAGAGCGCGGCGGTATCAAAAAATGTGCAGCCAGCGTCAATCGCCGCAACCAGGGTCGCCACGCCCAATTCCTGGTCGACCTGGCTGGGGGCGTCTTCATATTCCGGGACGGTTTTGTTCTGCGTGGGGATGCCGATGAAAGCCGTGCCAATTCCCACGATGGGCAGCTGTATTTCGGTGCGCCCCAGCCGTTTTGTCTGCATCATCTTTGCTCCGCGCGTTTGCCGTTGCCGTTGCGGTATTCGGCGTCAATCTGCTCATCGGTCTTGCCAAAGCGCCGCCGCCGATTGCCATATTCCACCAGCGCCAGATAAAACTGATCGCGGTCGAAGTCGGGCCAATAGGTTTCGGTGGTATAGATTTCGCTGTAGGCGCCTTGCCAGATCAAAAAGTTGCTCAGGCGGAATTCGCCGCTGGTGCGGATGATCAGGTCGGGGTCGGGCAGGTCGCTGGTATAGATATAATCGCTGATCGTGGCTTCGGATATATCTTCGGGCGGGATGCCATCGCGCACGATATGCTGGACAGCGCGCACGATCTCATCGCGTCCGCCATAGTTGAAAGCCACATTGAGGATCAGCCGCTGGTTGCCGCGCGTGAATTCGCAAGCCTCCAGCACTTTGCGCGCCAACCGCTGGTCGATGCCATCCAGCTCGCCGATATGTCGAATCTGCACGCCCTCGTCATGCAATTCCACCAGTTCGCGGTCGATGACCATCTCCAGGATGCGCATGAGCAGCAGGACTTCGCGGCGGGGCCGGGACCAGTTTTCGGTGGAAAAGGCATAGATTGTCATGATCTGCACGCCAAATTCGACAGCTGCGCGGATGATGCGGCGCAAGTTTTCTGTGCCCTGCCTATGCCCTTCGGCGCGCGGCAAGCCATGGCGACGCGCCCAGCGTCCGTTGCCATCCATGATGATGGCCACATGCGCCGGCACCTTCGGCAAGGCCGGCAGGCTCTTGAACATGCGCGCACGCTGCGGCTTTTGTGTGAATACCGTCATGCTTGCTTCCCGGGCTAGCTGATTACTGGGCGCTGCCGTCGTCGACCTCATATACACCATCGGGGGTCTCGCGCCTTAGCGGCAAAAGGCGGCACAGCTAGACTTCCATGATGTCCTTTTCTTTGTCCGCGCCCAGCGTGCCGATCTGGGCGATGAAGTTGTCGGTCAGCTTTTGCACTTCTGCCTCGCCGCGTTTCTTCTCGTCTTCAGAGATCAGCTTTTCTTTTTCGAAGTCTTGCAAGTCGCTGTTGGCGCTGCGGCGGATATTGCGGATGGCCACACGCGTATCTTCCATGCGGCGATTGAGAAACTTGACCAGCTCCAGACGGCGTTCGCGGGTCAGCGCCGGCATATTCAGGCGGATATTTTCCCCATCGATGTTGGGGTTCACGCCGATATCCGACATTTGAATAGCTTTCTCTATGTTACGGATAGCTGACTTGTCATAGGGGCGGATGAGGATCTGCATGGCTTCGGGCGTGGAGATGCTGGCCAGTTGCCGCAGTTCGCTATCTTGCCCGTAGTATTCGACTGTGAGACGGTCGACCAAGGCTGTGCTGGCGCGCCCACTGCGCATGCGGCTCAGCTCGTCGCGAAACACGGCCAGAGTCGCTTGCATCTTGCCTTTGGCTTCGTCCAAAATGTCTTCAGTCATGCCGTCCACCCGCTTCCAAATCTGCCCAGCCGCCAGCATCCGCGCGTACCTGCGCCGATAACCTGCTTGATTATAGCGCATCTGTCCGATCGTGTAAGCGACAAATGAGCCGATGCCACGGTTGCGAGCAATCACTCGCGGCGCGCGAATCGCTTCTGATGATGCTGGGCGCTGGGCAATGGCTGTCGCATCCGCTTGACAAGTATCGCGTCTCGGCGGATACTGGCGGTGAAGCCTTGACTACCCCTTGTTTTGTGAGGCGGGCGACATGCGTGAAGGGCTCGTCACCGACTCTGCGGAAACGACCAACCTGCGCGACCGCATCATCACAGCCAGCGTGCTTGTGCCACTGGCGGTCGTGTTGTCACTGGCCGGCGGCTGGCTATTTTTGTGTCTGGCGCTGCCTCTCATGTGCATCGGCATGCTGGAATTCTTCGTCATGGAGAAGGACACGCCCATGCAAGGCAGCTCGCTGACGGGCATCCCCACGGCGCTGGCTATCGTGCTTGGTTTCTATTTGGGCAGCGACTGGCTGTGGCAGGCGGCGCTGGGACTGGGTATCGTCTTGACGCTGATGCTGGAGATCGCCCGCAAGCCGCGGCAGCCGGGTCACGCGTTGGCACAGGTGGGCACGACTCTGTGTGGCATTCTCTACCTGGCCTTCCCGACCGCTTTTCTGGTCAGCCTGCGCAATCGCCCAGAAGATGGTTTGATGTGGCTCTTTGTGGTTTATGCCATCACCTGGGGTACAGATTCCTTCGCCTATGTCTTCGGCAGGATCTTCGGCAAGACGAAGCTGGCACCACTAATCTCGCCCAACAAGACGGTGGAAGGCGCTGTCGGCGGCATTTTGTGCGCCTGGGTGCCGGCTTTCGGGATTTTGCTGATGGCGGGCAGCCTCGAGGCGCGCTTCGTGCCCATGATCGTCGTCGCGCCTTTTTTGGCTGTCGGCGGCGATCTGTTTGAATCGGGACTGAAGCGCATCTTCCGCGTCAAAGATAGTTATGTCGCGGGTTTCAATATCTTCCCCGGGCACGGTGGCGTGCTCGACCGCATTGACGCGCTGGTGTGGGTGGCCAGCTGGGTCTTCCTCTACCTCTTGAGCAACGGGGTGGCGTAATCTCCTCGATCTCCACAACAATTGCGCGTAGGGGCGAGGCGTTGACTCGCCCGCTTGCCCCTTGAACTCCAAAACAACTGTGCGTAGGGGCGAAGCGATGACTCGCCCGCTTGCCCGTCGCGCTCCCCGACAGGTCAGGGAGAAGCAATACACGCGCAAGCGCTCACATTTGAAATCATGGCTTTGTCGTGCCTAGCGGCATGCGCTATAATCTCTGAAGCGATGCAGGAAATCTGGTGCTGCCATGCCAAAGTTCGAAACGCAAGTCTTGGTCAATCGCCCCGTCTTTCAGGTTTTTCGTTATGTGGGCGACTTCAACAACGATGTGAACTGGCGCAATGTGAACAATGTCGGCATCACCAGCGGCGACCCGATTCGCACGGGCTCCATGGTGGCGATGACGCGCCGCATCGTGGGCCGCAAGGGCTTCGTCAACAGCGATGTGACCGACTACGAGCGCAACAAGAAGATCGTGTTAAAGGGGTCGTATTGGGGCTTCCCATTTATATCGACCATCACATTCGACCATCGCGGCCAGCAAACCAATGTGCGCGAGTCGCTGGAGATCCGCACGCGCTGGTTCTTTTGGTTTGGCATATTCTTCAACTTGACGCTGAAAGGCCTGCTGCGCCGCGAATGGGAAGCGCTGAAGCAACTGCTCGACTCGCATGCCGATTTGAGTTCGAAGTCAAAACGCAGTTAGACAACCAACATTTCGCCCGCTTTGGGCTTTTCGTCGCCGATGCCGATGGCCAGCGCATACTGCGCGATCAGATGCTGCGTAGAAAAGTGCTGCATCAACTGGAAGAAGTAATACAGGATGATCGAAAGCGTCGCGCCGGCCGCCCCGGTCAAACCGCCAAACACGCCATCCGCCAGCGAACTGAACATGCCATAGCCCAGCGTCAGCAAGATCATGTACAGCAGCAAGAAAGCGCCCCAGCGCCAATTCTGCCGCGCGATGATCATATTGCGCCGCAGTTGCCAGGCCACGCGCTGCTGCCCCTCGGCCGCCATGCGCGCCATGCCCACGAAGTAAGCCCAGCCCATCACCGCCACCAAGCCTATCGTCAGCAAAACCGCAGCCATGCCCAGCA
>DAOUJB010000009.1:0-1883 GCA_034423155.1 Anaerolineae bacterium
CCACCACTTTGAACCGCGCGGGGTCGTCCATCACTTGCGCCTGCCCAGGGTGGAGCATCCTGGACCTGACCATCGTAATAGTATTCGACTCGGATGACGCGCTCGTCGTCTTCAGCACGGGGTTGTGTCGCCTCCTCCATTTTCAAGGCATGGGTCACCAGGCTGCCCAAGGCGGCTGTCAGTTGATTGAGCGGCGCTTTTGCCAGTCGTTCGGCATCGAGCTGCGCCAGGATGTCTTTGCCGCGCAACAGCATGTCGCTTTGCAGATCGCGCTTCATTCTCTCGTACTGACGCTGTTGCCGCGCCGCATACGCGCTCCGCAAATCGCTTTCTTTCGCCAGCCAGTTGCGCAAGGTCGCAGCCGGGATCTCCAGCACATCGCTGATTAAGGCGGCATCGCCATCATGCTGGTCGATCTGGTTGAGCGCGTCGATCTTGGTTTCCAGCGAATAACGGCGCGACATCGGCGGCTCCTTTGTGCTTGCGCCAGGTGGCAACTAAAAGAGATGCCCAAATCTCACCCTCCGGCTGGCAACGGCTCCGGCTTGGCATCCGTCCGCGTCCGAGCATCTCTTCAGTCGCATTTATGAAATAGCACAACCGTGCTATATTTTGGTGTTTGTATGGTCGCATGTCGCCGACTGCTTGCAGGAGCGGGCAATCGCATCAAAATGGATCCCTGCGGAAGGTATTGGCCGCGCAATCTTAACCACCGAGTTCACCGAGATTTTTTGAGTACACCGAGAGGGAAGCAATGGTTTTGTACTGTGATGATGCTAGCTGCAATCCCCAATAAGGTTGTCTCGGAATCTTGTTCCATCGCTAGGTCAGTCATCATTGCCGAAATTGCACAAAGCGCAGCCTTTCTACGCATGGATGCTATCATACACTCGGTGTACTCCTCCTTTGCTCGGTGCACTCGGTGGTAAAAGTCTTTGCTACGATCGCCCCGGTTGCAGGGGCGGGCGCATTGCCAGCTGGGGGCGGATATGCTCAAATTGGCGTGTTTGATGCAGGCAGGAGCCAGCCACGATGAGCGCAGTTTGGCCCGACAAATACATCATCGGTTTGACTGGGAACATCGCCACGGGCAAGTCGCTGGTGCGTCGGCTGCTGGGCGAGCTGGGCGCATTCACGATTGATGCCGACCTGGTCGCGCATGAGGTCATGCGCCGCGGTCAGCCCGCTCATGCCGCCATCGTCCAGGCATTTGGTGATCACATATTGGATGCGGATGGCGAAATCGTCCGCTCCAAATTAGGCGAGATCGTCTTTGCCGAGCCTGCAGCCCTGCGCCAGCTGGAAGCCATCACCCATCCGGCTGTGCGGGAGCGCATTGACGCCCTCGTGCGCGCTGCCGAAGAAGATGTGGTCGTCATCGAAGCCATCAAGCTGCTGGAAGGCGCGCTGCGAGAGGCTGTCGATGCCGTCTGGGTGGTGGATGCGCCGCCCGCTACCCAGCTTAAGCGCTTGATCGAAGGGCGGGGTATGACAAAAGCCGGGGCGCAACAGCGCATCGCCGCGCAAAATAGCCAGGCCGATAAGCTGGCGGCCGCCGATGTCATCATTCGCAACGCTGGATCGCTCGCCGAGATGCGCGCACAGGTCGTGGCGGCCTGGCACAAAATGCAAGCCCCTCGGTCCCCCTGTAGCGATGGGGGGAGGTTTTGGCGAGATTTCGCTAGTCAATACTCCCCTCCCTGATGCTTCGGTGAGGGGCCGGGGGCGGGGTAGCGAGGCGCCCGCAAACCGTGGTCTCAGCCGCAGGTCCCCATCGGCTCGACATAATCAGCGGATACCCAGCCTTGCTTGCCATGATAGTCCACCTTGAACCAGCCGTCCGTCCGTTCCAGCGCCGTCAGCTTGACCTGGCTCGGCAATTC
>DAOUJB010000010.1:0-14915 GCA_034423155.1 Anaerolineae bacterium
GGCGACCTGCGCTACCTGCGCTATGCGGGTTCTGCTGCGCTGGGCGAGACAATCGCGGCGGGCTGGTCATTTGGCGGCGAGATTGTGCTGGAGTCTTATGCCACGAACGCAGATTCTGTCATCGCTGGCGACTTGCTGCTGGTGCGGCTGGACTGGCGGACGCGGCGGACGATCGACAAACGTTATGCCGTAGCCTTGCAATTGCTGGATGCGGCGGGCGTTTTGGTGGCGCAGCGCGACAGCCAACCTGCCGGCGGCGCGCAGCCAACTTCAAGCTGGCAGGCGGACGACATGATCGTTGACCGGCATGCGCTGGCGATTCCGGCGGGTCTGCCAAGTGGCGAGTATCGCTTGATACTGGCGCTGTATGACGCCGCGAATCCAGGCAACAGGCTGCCCGTCGACGCTGCCGATCATGTGGTTTTGGGTGCGATTCAGGTTGTGGCGCGCTCGTAGACCTTTTCGCCCGCCACATAAGTCGCCGCCACCGCCCGGTCATCGGCGCAGATCAGCAGCGCGAAGAGCAGCTCATCCAGTGTTTCAGCCACATCCGCCCGCAGCCGCAGCAATGGCGTCGCCCGCGGATCCAGCACGATGACATCGGCCGCAAAGCCCGCTTGCAGACTGCCGACCTCTCCGGCGATTCCCAGCGATTCCGCGCTGCCCAAAGTCGCCAGGTAATAACATTGCGCCGTCGTCAGGCTGTTGCCGCGCAGCTGCGCCATCTGATAAGCCGCGCTCATCGTTTTCAACATGGAGAAGCTGGTGCCGCCGCCGACATCTGTGCCCAAGCCGACAGTTACCGGACGCGCCGCAGCCCGCACTCCCGCCATATCAAAGAGGCCGCTGCCGATGAAAAAGTTGGATGTCGGGCAATGCGCGATTTTGGTGCCGGTTGCATGGAAGCGCCGCAATTCGCCCTCGCTCAAGTAGATGCCGTGCCCATAGATCGCCCGCGAGTCCAGCAGTCCATAATGTTCATAGATGTCGGTGTAATTGGCGCGCTCGGGGAAGCGTTCTTTTGCGCGTGCCACCTCGGCGCGATTTTCTGAAATATGCGATTGCAGGCGCACATCGCTGTGCTCGCGCAGCAACGCGCCGGCAAGCTCCAACTGCTCGCGGCTGCTGGTGAGGGCGAAGCGCGGCGTCACCGTGTAGAGGCAGCGTCCCCGTCCGTGCCAGCGCTCGATCAGGGCTTTGGAGTCGTCATAGCTGGCTTGCGCGCTGTCCAACAGATTTTCCGGGGCGTGGCGGTCCATCATCATTTTGCCAGCCAGCAGCTGCATGTCGATGCGTCCGGCGCTTTCGAAGATGGCATCGACCGAGCCGGGCGCGGAGGTGCAGAAGACCGATGCCGCGGTCGTGCCATTGCGCAGCAGCTCGGCCACGAAGAAATCGGCGATGCGCCGGGCATGCGCGGGCTCGCGGAATCTGGCTTCGGCCGGGAAGGTGTATTTTTGCAGCCACTCCAGCAGTTGCGTCCCAAAAGAGCCGATGATCTCGACTTGCGGATAATGGATGTGGGCGTCGATGAAACCCGGCAGCAAAAGCGCATCGGGATAATGTCGCAGTTCTGTGTCCTGCGTGAGCTGTCCGCGCAGTGCCGCATAGTCGCCGACCGCCTCGATCTTGCCAGCGCGGATGATGATCAAGCCGTCTTCGCAGCTGAAGATGCAATCGGCCTCTGCCTGCAAGAAGGGGTCGTCTATCAGCGTATACACTCGGCCGCGCAGCGCGATTTGAGTCATGAACTGCCTCTAAACTGTAGTTGTCCGCAGGGGCGAGGCGCTGACTCGCCCGATCTCGCCAAAACTAAATCTACGCGCGGCGTAAAGGGTCGCCCCTATGGCGAGTCCGCAATGCTGTTGGCAACGCTTTCCCAGCCGCCGCGCTTCCAAGAGCGAATCATGGCGGCATGTACATCGGCCACAGCCAGCGCATCCGCCAGGCTGGGCGCGCCGGGCTTTCCAGAAGCCACCGCTTTCAAGAATTGATAAGCTTCGATCACTTTCATATCTTCATAGCCCAGGCCGCTGCCATCGCCAGGGTTGAAGTTGCCATGATAAGGATAGCGGTCGCCGCCCACCAGCCGCATATAGCCATCGTGGCTGCCATCGGCGCCGGGCAAGTATAGCTGCAGCTCGTTCATGCGCTCGAAGTCCCAGCTTATCGCGCCTTTCGTGCCATTTAGCTCGAACCCGAATTGATTCTTCGGTCCAAATATCGTGCGCGAGGCTTCCAATGTGCCGCGCGCTCCATTTTCAAATTCTACCAGCGCGCCGACATAATCTTCGTTGCTGACCGGTCCTTTGGGGTCGTCGGGCGCGCCACGAGAATAATGCGTGCCCCGGCCCGGCACGGGCAGCGGTCGCTCGGCGATGAAAGTATGCGCATTGCTGACCAGGCGGCCCACGCCTCCGCACAGGTACAGCGCCATATCGGTCACATGCGCCATGATATCGCCCAGCGCGCCATAACCAGAGACAGCCTCGTCAAAGCGCCAGGACAACAAGCCCAGCGAGTCGCTGCCATACATGCTGAAGAAGCGCCCGCGATAATGCTGGATTTCGCCGATTGCGCCCTGCTGGATGAGTTCTCGCGCGTGCATCACCAGCGGTGCCCAGCGATAATTAAAGCCGACGAAGCTGTGTATGCCCGCTTGCCGCGCCAGCGCCTCGATCTGGGCTGTTTCCTGCGGATCCCGCCCGACCGGCTTCTCGCAGAAAATGTGCTTGCCCGCTGCCGCCGCCGCTGCCACGATGGGCAAGTGCAGGTGATTGGGCGTGGCGATATTGACGATGTCCACCGCCGGATCGTCAATGACAGCTCGCCAGTCGCCGGTAGACCGCTCAAAGCCCAGCAGATCGCGCGCTGAATTTGCACGGTCGGCCACATTGTCCGAGCAGACGACCAGCCGCGCCGCCACGCCGCCAGCCGGGAAGCGCTGCCGCACCAGGCTGTAAGAACGGGCGTGCACCTGGCCCATCCAGCCCATGCCGATGATGCCGATGCCCAGCGTCGTCATTGGGCTGCTCTCCTGGTCATTTGCTTTCCAGCGGCTCAATATGATGACTAAAGCGCGAACGCGGATTTTCGCAATAGAACCAGGCGCGCGTTTTGCTCATCAGGGTGACGCTGACGCGCTGATAGGCATCGCCCTCGTAGTCGTCCAGGAGCGTCAGTTCTTCGCATGTTACCTCGTAGAGACGGCCCGAGACGGTCGAACCAGGATTGGGTTGGGCAATTGTATAGTCATCGTGGATGCCGCGCAGACGCGACAGCCGATAGCCGCGCAGCGTATCGGGCACGCCATCGCCCAGCCGCCGTCCCAACAGCCGTTCTTGAGTGGCTGGGTCGCACAAAGTGCCATAGGCAAAGAGTTTTTCCATAGCGGACTATTCTTACCAAGCAGCGCGCGACTCGCAAGGCACGGCTTTCAATCCCCCAGGGGAATCGCATTCAAATGGCTCTCTGCGCATGGCGGTATGCCAACCCTCGGTGTATTCGTCTTGCGCTTGCTGCACTCGGTGGCAAAAGTTTTGCTGCGTTTGCCCTGCTCACTCCCCCGCCGCTTGATGCGCGCCGTCCAGATAACCAGCCACCCACTTCATCATGTCAATCGCGCCGTGTGGATGCGCCTCGCCGTGCATCAGCTGGCGGTCGATGCTGTCGTCGCTGCGGATGAGCGAGGGTTTGCTGCGCTTCTCGGCCATGTTCGTGATGCGCTGTGCCAAGTTGCGCAGGTTGGTCGCCATGATATGCCGCTGCTCGCTGGTCAGCGCCTGGCTAAGCGCGTCGACCTCGCTGCGGATGGTGCGGGAATCGACCTCGCTGGGCGCGCCATCAAAGGCATCGGTGAATTGCTCAATTATTGTGAAAGCGGTATTGATGGCTTCGGCAAATTCGACTGCGTCGCGGCTGTGCAGCCAACGGCGCATGGCCAGCGCGGTCTTCAAGATCTGCTTCTGGGGCTCGAGGTTGCGCTGTCCGTCCAGCTCGCGCTCTAGTCGCTGCAATTGCACCAGGGCCAGCGATTGCGCATAATCGCGCCACCAGCCATTGACGAGCTCTTGCAGAGTCTTGCTCCAGCCGACCTGCCGGCAGAGGCGGGCGACACCAGTGACGAGGGCGGCCGGGTCTTCTTCTTCGCCATATTCCCGCAGCAGATGGCTGACAGCCACGCGACAGCCGCCTTCCAACTGCAAGGCATGACAGCTTTCGTACAGCTTCCAGAGATGACGGTCGGGCACTTGCGCTTCAGGATGCTCGGCAAGCAGTCGCGCCAAGGCTTCCATCATGCGCTGGGCTCCTGCGTCCCAATGATAATGATCGAGCAGACTAAAAAAGGCATCGATCAACGCTTGTGGCGGCGCGTCCTTGAGGCCAGCCACCGCGTTCATGATAGCGATGAGCTTGTCCAGTGGCGGCGTTGCGCGCTCCAGCGTTTGAGTCAAGCGGGGAAATAGCTGCTGGCGCTCCGCCAGGTGCTCGGCGGCTTTGGCGGTCAACTCAAGATCGTCGCCAGCGACCAGCCGCGCAAACAAATAGTCCAGGGCATCGTCCGCCAACTGGTGGCTGGCTTGCGTCAGCAGAAGCTGGATGAGCGCGCCGGGCTGGTAGTCGCCGGGCAGGCTGATGCGCTCGTCAGCCTCGTGCAGTGTCCACAAGCGCCGCGCCACCGCCAACGCAACCAGCGGCCTGTCACCGGTCCCCAGTGCGCGCCGCAGCGCCAGCAATAGGGTGCCTGCGTCTTTGTCAGCCAGCGCCGCGAGGTGGGCTGCCGATGGCGATTGCAGCGCCAGCCGCCGGTGCTCGGGCAGGGCCGCCAGCAAACGCTCATCGCGACACGACTCTTCAGCGATATCGGGGAAGCGCCGCGCCGCGATCAAGATCAACTGCATGCCCAGATCGCCATCGTCATATGCGCGCGAGCGAGCCGCCATAATGCTGTCGCGCAAGATGTCGCTCAATTGATAACTCTGCGGTTCTCGCGACAGCAGCTCGAGCCAACGCGCCAGCGTGCCGCCATCGCCAGCTTGGATCGCCACATCCAGCGAACTGCGCGCCGCCGTTTGCAATTTCGCGATCCAGCCCGCGTCGATGCCCAGGTGGATCAGTCGATTGCGAGTGAATACATAGACGGCATCGGGCTGGTCTTCCAGCATGGCATCCAGGTCGCGCAGCAGCCGTTCTTCCAACTGCGGGTCGTTCTGCATTTCTTCGGCAACGCGTCTGCCAGCCGCGCGATCACGCTTGTGCAGGGCGTTGTGTAGCAACCGCGCGAAATAGTTGCGCCGCAGCTCGCCAATCGGTGGCAGGCCGCCATCCACAGCTGCGAGAATGGCTTCTGTCTGCACCTCCGCGCCGTCCGCGACTTGCTTGTCGAGCCGATAGCGCCTGGTCACCGCCGCCAATGCCCTCGCCAAGCTGCTGTCAGCCTCGTCGACGAGACGATCCAGCTGCTGCAATTCTCGTGCGAGCGCCGGCACATCGCCTTGCCACAGTGAGCGCAGCAGGTCGAGGTAGGGATGGGCTGCCACCGTTTCGATCGCCAGCGGCGCACCCCACTCCACATGGAAATCGTCCACATCGTCGCCAGTGGCAAATGTCAATTGTGGCGCTTGCTGGCAGGAAACAGGCGCATGGGTGGCGAAGCTGATGCGCGCGGCGATCTCGCTGGGCAGCAGTGCCTGAAAGCCAGCGACCAGCTCCAGACGCGCCTTGAAATCGAGCGGATAGCCGGCAACAGACCAGCGGCGCTCGAAGATCAATGCGCTCAATAGGGTCAATGCGGCTTCAAATTCGCCACCGGGCAGCTCTGCGAAGAGCCAGGCCAGTCGCTGTGATCGGCTGGCGGCTGTGGGCGCTGCGAATTCCGGCGCAGACATCGCCATGACTGTCATATCCAAGTCGATGGGCGCTTGGGGCAGGCGAGTCAGCCAGTCTTGCAGTTGGCTGGCATCTGGCGCGGAGCCATGCGGCACGAAGACATAATGTTCAACCGAGCCGGCGTCGTCGCTGTCGGGCTGGCTGTGAACCAATAGCATGCGCGTCTTGTCAAAAGCCAACATCGCCAGAGACGGCTGTCGGGAGTCTTCAGCGCTGGGCATGGGCAGCAGGTTGACGAAATCGGTATAGAAGGCTGGCTCGAGCGAGGGCAGCGCGCCACTGAAACTGAGCAGCGTTCGCTCGCTGTCGGCAGCCTCGACCGCCGTCCCCAGAATCGCGTACGCCAGCGTATTACTCACAGTCGCTGCCGCCTCGTCAATATCATCCGCCAGAGTAGCCTGCATTGTGTCAAAATGTTGCGCCGCTTGCAAGCATGGACTGCGCGCCCGCAAGGCAATCAAATCCCCCCATCCCCTGGCCCCTTCCCCCACAAGGAGGGAAGGGGAGCTGAGGAATCCGAGGTATGAGCAAAAAAAGCCCCTTCCTCTTAATGGGGGAGGGGTTTGGGGTGGGGGTCTAATGAGCGGCACTGTCACTATGGCTTTCATTTTATGCGATCGCTTTGGAGCCAGACCGAGAGATTCCGCCCGCGCCGCGCCCGTTGGTTACAATCGCTGTAAATTGATGCGCCGAGCACGCACAGCGCCACAAGGAGGTCTGGCATGAGAACGACATTGCGCAAGCTGCTAGCCATGTTCTTGCTGCTGGCTGGGGCGCAATCGCTTGGGCAGGGAGCGCCGACGCAAATTAATGCGGCCCTGCAGGACTTGAGCGCGCGACTGGGCGTCAGCATCGACATCGACAACCTGGCGCAGTGGCGCTGGCAGCAAACGACTTTCGACGATTCGGCTTTGGGCTGCCCTACGATCGCTGGCTCGGGCGGCGCGGTGAGCGGCTACAGCTTTCAGCTGACCTATGGCGGCATCGTGTACGATTATCGCGTTTCTGCCGACAGCGCCAGCGTCATCCTGTGCAGTCAGACCGACCCGCTATCTGCAGCTGCGCCGGCATCGCAAGCCGCTTATTCCAACAGTTTGTGCCCAGTCACGGCGACTGACGGACCCTATATGCGTTCGCGCATCAATGTGGGCATGGATGTCTTGCCGCTGGGCGCGTCGCTGGATTTGCGCGGACATCCAGCGCCCGATGCCCAGATCTTGCGCTCGATCCCCGCTGGCACACGCATCCGCATCACCAGCGGACCGGATTGTGTCGGCGGCACTGTTTGGTGGCTGGCGCTGGTCGGCGGGCAGACTGGCTATATCGCCGAAGCGGCTGCAAACCACTATTTGGTCGAGCCTCAGCCGCCCAATCCGCTGCCCAGCCGCGATGTGCTTTCGCCCGAGCTGGCACCTTTCCTGCGAGAATTCGCGCGCTTGCTTGGCAACTTTCTGCCCGAACACAGCTGGTCGTCCGATGGCCTTACTTTGGCTGTGCCTGGCGCGCCGGGGTCCGATAGTCTGTGGCTCTACGACTTGCGCGAGCCAGTGCTGCGTCCCCAGATTCAGCCGGTCGCAGGCCAACTTTCATCGCTGGCTGTGCGCCCAGGCGCGGCGCAAGCGGTCTTTGGCGAGGCAGATGGCACGCTCAGTATGTGGGGCTACAGCGCGGCACAATCAGCGCCCAGCGAGCTGCTGTACCTGAATGCGCATGGCGGCGCGGTATCGGCGCTGGCCTTCAGCCCAGACGGGGCACGGCTCGTCAGCGCAGGTCCGCTCGCCTTTACGAACTTCGCTGTCCAGCGCAGATTTGCCGCGATCGTTTGGGACTTGTCCAATGTGGCACAGCAAGCCGTGTTATCTGGACACCAGGGGTTGATCCGCGCCTTGGCCTTCAGCCCAGACGGGTCGCAGGTGGTATCGGGCGCAGATGACGGGATGCTGCGATTCTGGGATGCCAGCAGCGGCGCGCAGCGGGCAGCAGTGGCGATCGATGCGCCGATAGTCGCCCTGGATTTCAGCCCCGACGGCCGGCTGGTGGCCGTGGCAACCGCGCGAGTCGCAGAAAACTTGCTGCTGCTGGATGCCCAGACGGGCGCGCAGATCGCCAGTTATCCATTGCCGACGCCCGGTGTCACAGCCTTGGACTTCAGCCCCGACAGTCGGTTGTTGGCGGTGGGCGCGGCGCAGGGACTGTTCACGATCTGGGACAGCGCGCGCCACAGCCAGCTGACCAGCGGCACGACCGATGCGGGCGTCCACGATATCAGCTTCAACCCCGATGGCACGCTGCTGGCGGTGTCGACGGACAGGTACGCGCTGCTGCTTTATGGTGTGCCGCTGGGGTCGGGCTGACTGCAAGCGAGGTGCGGATGTGTTATACTCTTCGGCGAGGTGGCGCGCCGCTGCCGCGGAATGATCTCAGGAGAACCAACATGTCCGTATTGGACTTAACCGGCACCAGCGAAGGTTCTTACAATTTCCAGGAGGTTTTGGGACAGGGTGGTTTGGGCGTTGTTTATCGCGCAGCCCAAGACCCGATCGGCCGCATTGTGGCTATCAAGGTCATCCTGCCAGAATTCGCCAACGACCCGAGCTTTATCCGCCGCTTCGAAAGCGAGGCGCAGGTGGTGGCGCGCCTGGAACACCCACATATCGTGCCGCTCTATGACTTTTGGCGCAAAGCGGGCCGTGCCTATCTGGTCATGCGCTATTTGGGTGGCGGCAGCGTGCGCGACCTGGTAAATGCCGAGGGCAAACTGAGCCTAGAAAAGGTCAGCCGCATCAGCACGCAGACCTTGTCGGCGATGGCTTTCGCGCATCGCAACGGGGTTGTGCATCGCGATATCAAGCCAGACAATGTCTTTCTCGATGACGATGGCAATGCCTACCTAAGCGACTTTGGCATCGCCAAGACCGTTGGCACCGATGCCAGCGAAGCCTCTGGGCAGATTGTCGGCACGCCAGCCTACCTCGCGCCCGAACAAATCCGCGGCGAAGAAGCCACCCCGCAGAGCGATATCTATGCCTTTGGCATCATGCTCTACGAGATGCTATCTGGCGCGCGCCCTTTCAATGATGTGTCGCTGGCTACGCTGGTCTATCGGCATCTCAACGAGCCGCTGCCGATGATCGACCATGAGTCGCTCAATCTCCCGCCCGTCTTCAATGGCATTATCCAGCGCGCCACCGCCAAGAACGCGTCCGAGCGCCACCGCGATGCCGGCGAGCTCAATGACGAATTGCAAGAAGCCTTGCGCGAATCTGACGAGTCGATTGAGCTCACGCTCGAAGAACTAGACTTCGCCGAGCTCGAGTTGTTGGAAACCAAAAATCCCTATAAAGGTTTGCGCGCCTTCCAGCAAGCCGACGCCGCCGATTTCTTTGGGCGCACAGACATGATCGCCCGCGTTTTGCGCCGCTTGCAAGAGGTGGTCGTACAAAGCAACTTCCTCGCCGTCATTGGTCCCAGTGGCAGCGGCAAATCCAGCCTCGTGAAAGCCGGTGTGCTGCCGGGCTTGCGCAGTGGACGCATCCCCGGCTCGGAAGACTGGTTTTATGCCGAAATGGTGCCCAGCCAAGCGCCGCTGGAAGAGCTCTCGTCCGCCCTGTTGAGCGTATCCACTGCGGAATTGCCCGACATGGTCAATACTCTGCGAGACAATGTCGATGGCTTGGCGCGTGGCGTGCAGCAGGCGCTTCCCGACCCCGACAGCAAACTCGTGTTGATGATCGATCAATTTGAAGAGCTGTTCACCCAGGTCGAGCAAGAAAGCGAGCGCCAGCGATTCTTGGATCTGATCCTCAACGCCGTCAATGTCTCGGACAGCCCGGTCGTCATCATCGCCACATTGCGCGCCGACTTTTATGACCGGCCGCTGCTATATCAGGGCTTTGGCGAGTTGATCCGCTCGCGTACCGAGCTGGTGCTGCCGCTGAATGATGATGAGCTGCGCGAGTCGATTGAAGGACCAGCCGAACGCGTCGGAGCTGTCTTGGAGCATGGTTTGGTCGATGTGATCATCGACGATGTGCGCGAACAACCAGGTGCCCTGCCGCTGTTGCAGTACGCGCTTACTGAGCTTTTTGAACGACGCGAAGGCGCTTTGCTGACCAAGTCTGCTTATCGCGAAATCGGCGGAACGCTGGGCGCGCTGGCAAAACGTGCCGAAGAAGTCTTCTTGCGCTTTGATGATGAAGGCCAAAATATGGCCCGCCAAATGTTTTTGCGCCTGGTCACGCTCGGCGAGGGCCAAGAAGATACCCGCCGGCGCATCTTGCAATCGGAGTTGTTGACCCTGGGCGACCGCGAAGTCGTCGAGAGTGTCATCGACCGCTTTGGACGCTATCGCCTACTTACATTCGACCGCGATGATGCCACGCGCGGCGCAACCATCGAGGTCGCTCACGAGGCGCTGATCCGCCAATGGGAACGCCTGCGCGAATGGCTGATGGAAAGCCGCAACGATGTCCGGCTCGAGCGCGAGCTGCTGAACGCCGCGACAGATTGGGATGCCGCTGGCAAAGACCGCAGCTACCTGATGGCCGGCAACCGCCTGGCTACTTTCGAAGAATGGTCGCAGTCCACCGATATGCGCCTCAACCAGCTCGAGCTGGAATTCATGGAAGCCAGCCTGGCTGCGCGCGCCGAGCGAGAAGCCGCCGAACGCGAACGCGCCGAACGCGAGCGCTTGTTGGAAGAGCACAAGAAACGCAACCTGCGCATCGCCGCTGCTGTCTTTGCCGTAGCCGCAGTCATCGCTGTGATCCTCAGCCTGGTGGCATTTGACCAATCCAACAAAGCCAACGAACAACGCGCCATCGCCGAAGACGCCCGCACAGTCGCCGAAGAGCAGCGTGGCATCGCCGAAGACGCCCTGCATGTCGCCGAAATCAACGAGCGCAAAAACCTCAGCCTGGCGCTGGCTGCCAATGCCCGCACCGCCCTCAGCGAGCACGACCCGGCGCTGGCCCTGCCCGTGGCGATCGAAGCGCGGCATGTCTTCGAGCCGCCAGAAGCCGAGGCCATGCGCGTGCTGGGCGCAGCCGCTTTTTCGCCTGGTCCCCGCTTCCGCTTCAGCGATTCGCCGCGCTCGATCCTCGGCGTCGCTTTCAATTCGGATGGCACGGTCGGCGCTTACGCCGGTTCCGAAGGCGCGGTCTACCTGGTTGATACGAGCACGGGAGAAAGCAGCGGCGTCATTGCGACCGGCAGCCCAATCAATGCAATCGCCTTCAGCCCGGATGATTCCTTGCTGGCGGCCGCCATGTCCGATCAGACCGTCGGCATCTGGCAGCTGGCCGATGGCAGCGAGCTTAATCGCCTCAGCGGCCACGAAGATATCGTCAGCGATGTCGAGTTCAGCCCAGACGGCGCGACGCTGGCTTCTTCCAGCGCCGATTCAACCGTTCGGCTCTGGAATGTGGCTGATGGTGCAGCGCTGCACACGCTCGAGGCGCACATTGATTATGTCTTCAAGCTCAGTTTCAGCCCAGACGGTGCCCGACTCGTCAGTTCCTCCGCAGCGATCGGCATAGGCGAGAACGACCGGACGCCAGCACATAACACCATCCAGGTTTGGGATGTCGCCAGCGGCGAAAATCTGTTGACCATTCCGCCGGACGGCATCGGCTTCGTTCGAGATGTCGAATTCAGCCCAGACGGCGCAAAGATTGCCGCCACCACCTGGAGCGGCACATTGGGCGGCACGGTGCGCTTTTATGACACCGAAACCGGCGAAGAAATTCAGCGCATTTATGCCCACCGCGATACCATCGCGAATCTTGAATTCTCTCCCGATGGCGCGCTGTTGGCGACAGCCTCGCGCGATCAAAGCGTGAAATTGTGGGATATCGACAAAGGCGTGCTGGTCACAAGTTATGTGGATCTCGGCGACCGCATCCAGGACATCGAGTTTTCCCCGGACGGCGAGTATCTGTTGATCGGTTTGGGCGAAGCTGGCAACTTCCCCGATGGGAGCGACAGCCCGGCCGATAGCTCTGCCTACTTGTGGGATCTGCGCAATCGCACGCAAGCGCAGGTCTATGCCGGGCATACCAACTGGACCTGGACGGCCGATATCAGCCCCGGTGGTTCGCTGGTCGCTTCTGGTTCGGGTCCGCTGTTCTCCCCGGCTTCGTTGGACGATCTGGACGCCAGCGTGCGCGTCTGGGATGCGGCAACGGGCCGGCAGGCTATCGCTTTGCAGGGGCATACCAACACCGTCGATTCGGTCAAGTTCTTGCCGGATGGTCGCTATCTGCTTTCCGCCAGCTGGGACGGCACGATTCGGCGTTGGGATCTGGAAACCGGCCGCGAAGTCCAGCGCTACAACATCCCGCACGAAGCGGATAGTGCGCCGCCGCGCGTCTATATGATCGAGCTGATGCCAAACGGTCAGCAATTCGTGTCGGGTTCACAAGATGGCGTTATCCGCCTTTGGGATATCGAAAGCGGCGACATCCTGCGCGAATACCATGGGCACAGCGCCCAGGTCAACGGCGTTCACATCAGCGACGATGGTGCGCTGATGGCCAGCGCCAGTGGCGGTTGGGACAGCAACGGCGACGATTCGACCGTCAGGCTTTGGGATGTGGAAACGGGCGAGCTGTTGCGTACCTTCGAAGGGCATACGCATTTTGCTAACTACGCCCGCATCGCGCCCGACAATGCGTTCATCATCAGCACCTCCTGGGACGACAGCGTGCGCATGTGGGATCTGGAAACGGGCGAGGAGATCGGGCAATTTGTCGGGCACACCGGCAACACCTTCGGCATCGCCATCACCGCCGACAGCGCCACTTTGCTGACGACTTCGTCAGACACGACCGTGCGCATGTGGGACATTGCTACTGGCGAAGAGATCAACCGCTTTGAACAGCACAGCGATTGGGTGCAAGAGATCGTCTTCAGCCCGGACGAGTCGTTCGCGGTTTCTGCCTCGCAAGACCTTACCTTGCGGCGTTGGCTGGTGCGGCGCAGCGCCGATGGCATTATCGAATGGGCGCGCGACAACCGCTATATCCGCCAGCTTTCCTGCGCCGAGCGACAATCTTACCGCCTGGAATGCGAGTCCTGATTCGCCCTCTCAACTATACTGGTCTCGCCGGGTGCCGTTGCTGCGCCCAGGATTGCCAGAGGCGAGACCATGTCAGCAGACGGACACGGCGATAACGACAGCCCAGACGCGCAAGAGCCAGCTGCATCGGCCATCTTCGCGCAGCTAATGCGCCAGGCCGCTGCCAAAGCTGCGCCTCGCCGGGTGCGGCGGCCGACGCCGAATTTTGCCGAATCGCCCAGCCTCGAACCAGAGATCGAACCGCCGCAGATCAGACGTGTGCGACCGCGCCTGGCTATGCCAAAGCCGCGCACGGGCAGCTTCGCCAGTGGCTTCTTGGGCACCGTCTTCGTCGTCGTCATCAGTACCGCGCTGGTGGCGACGCTGTTGATGTTTTTCGTCGATCCAGAATACCTCAATCCAGTGGTCGTGCAGGGTTTGCAGCTCGACCGCGAAGCCATCGCCAATACCAGCTTGCCTACGCCGGAGCAGACGCCAGTCTGGATGCAGCGCATTGGCATCGTATCCGGGCACCGCGGCCGCGATTCGGGCGCGATATGCGATGACGAATATGGCAATGTGCTGCTGCGCGAGGTGGATATCAATTTTGCTGTGGCGCAGCGCGTGGTGGCTCGTCTGCAAGCGCGCAATTATGCGGTCGATATGCTGGACGAGGTCGATCCGCGCCTGGAGAATTACCGAGCGGCGGCGCTGGTTTCCATTCACTCCAATACCTGCTACGACTTCGGCGAGTATGTGAGCGGCTTTATCGTGGCGATCTCCGAGGCGCGGCCCCGCACTGGCATCGATGCCTTTCTGCGCGAGTGCATCGCCCTCAATTATGGCGCGCGCGTGCCTCTGCGCCGCAGCTTTACCCTCACGGAAGATTTGACCAACTACCATGTGTGGCAGAGAATTCACCCGCTGACGCCCGGCATGGTCCTAGAAATGGGCTATATGCTGGCTGACCAGGCGGCGCTGACCGAAGACCCGGATCTGCTGGCGGATGCTATCACAGCCGGCATTCTCTGCTTCATGGAAAATGTCGGCGTCGTGCCCGGCACAGTCCCCAGCAGCGCTTCGCCCGGCTATATCGTGCCCATCCTGGCGACTCCGACACCGGTCTACCTGCGCTGATTTGCTGCTGCTTGCCAAAAGCCGCGCGCTGTGCTAGGCTGTGCGCAATACAAGGAGAAGTCGCATAGAGGCCTAGTGCGTCCGCTTGGAAAGCGGATACGGGAAACCGTACGTGGGTTCGAATCCCACCTTCTCCGCTGGGAGCCCGCGCGTCGGGCTTCTTTGCTGCAGAGAGCCTGCCCATGCCTGTCCTGCGCATCAATGGCACAACTCGCGAGTTGAGGCTGCCGCCAGAGACGCCGCTGCTCTATGCCTTGCGCAACGATCTCAATTTGAAAGCCGCCAAATACGGCTGTGGAAGCGAACAATGCGGCGCTTGCCATGTGCTGGTTGATGGCGTGGCTGTGCCCAGTTGCCAACTGCCGCTCAGCCATTGCCAGGGGCTGGACATCGTCACGCTGGAAGGGCTGGCAGAAGGCGGTGAACTGCATCCGCTGCAAGAGACCTTCCTGGAAGAGCAAGCCGCCCAATGCGGATTTTGCAGCGCGGGCATGATCATTGCGGCGCAAGGCTTGCTCAATCGCATACGCTATCCGTCTGATGACGACATCCGCAGCGCCCTGACCGGCAATTTGTGTCGCTGTGGCGTGTATGACCGTGTCCGCCGCGCCATCAAATTGCGCACGGGCCGGCTGGAAACGCCAATCTGCGAAGTCATCGACATGCCGCCGCTGGCTGACCACGCAGTTGCCGCTTCGCCCTCGCTACAGGCGCATCCGCAACTGGACGACTGGCTGCGCATCGAGCCGGACGGGCGCATCAGCCTCTTCAGCGGCAAGGTCGAGCTGGGGCAGGGCATCGCCACGGCTCTCGCGCAGATCGCCGCCGATGA
>DAOUJB010000011.1:0-6985 GCA_034423155.1 Anaerolineae bacterium
CTTTTTCGATGATGGTGTTGGCGGGCACCTGCTTGCCCAGGTCGTGCACGGTGTAGCCGTTGTTGCTGAGGATGGTTTTGACCAGGTTCTTGCCGATATCGTGCACATCGCCATAGACCGTCGCCAGTACAACGATGCCCTTGCTGACGCCCTCGACCACCTCCATGAATCCTTCCAGATAGGCGACCGACTTTTTCATCACCTCGGCCGATTGCAGCACGAAAGGCAGAATCAGCTCGCCCGCGCCGAACTTGTCGCCGACTTCTTTCATAGCCGGCAGCAGCACCGTATTCAGCGCGCCGACTGCATCCATGCGCGTCAAGATGTCGTCGATGAGCGCTTCTACGCCGTCTTTCTTGCGATGCACGATCTGCCAATGCAGCGCTTCTTCGCTGGTCATGTCGGCGGTGGGGTCGATGATTTCCGCGCCCGCCAGTTGCACTTCGTTGTCTTCGAAGTATTGGATGAAACGCGGCAGGGCATCGGCATCGCTGTTGAAGATCAAGTCTTCGGCGACCTGACGCTGGTCGGCGGGGATCTCGGCATAGGGCGTGATATGCGCGGGATTGACGATCGCCATATCCAATCCCGCTTTGACCGCGTGATACAAAAAGACGCTGTTGAGCACGCCGCGCGCCGCCGCGCCGACCCCAAAGCTGACATTGGATATGCCCAGCG
The DNA here is from genome assembly GCA_034423155.1 of Anaerolineae bacterium. Lineage (GTDB taxonomy): Bacteria > Chloroflexota > Anaerolineae > Aggregatilineales > Phototrophicaceae > UBA6055. The sequence goes on from DAOUJB010000011.1 coordinate 679, forward strand.
CCGTCATCACGCCGGGGATGCGCTGCTTGATCAGGCGTATGCCTTCCAGGGTTTCGACAGCATCATTGCGCAGTTCTTCTTGCCCCGTCGTCAGCGGGAAGGTCAATGTGTCGAAGATGAGATCTTCGGGCTGCAGGCCATAGTCGTCCCTGGCGATTTCGCAGATGCGCTGGGCGATGGCGAATTTGTGCCCCCGGGTGTGCGCCATGCCGTCTTCGTCAATGGTCATGGACAAGACAGCCGCGCCATGTTTGCGGGCGATTGGCAAGATGCTATCAATGCGCTCGCGCCCATTTTCCAGGTTGTTGCCATTGATGATGCCGCGCCCGGGATACAGCGCCAGTGCCGCTTCGGCGACATCGGCTTCGGTTGTATCGATAATCAGCGGCGCTTCCACCGCCATGGACAGCTTCTTGACGACTCGCTGCATCTGCGCCAGTTCGTCATCGCGCTCGGTCAGGGCGACGCAGACATCGAGCATGTGCGCGCCGCCATCGACCTGCCCGACGGCGATCTGCACGATGCTGTCATAATCGTCCGCCAGCAGCAGGCGTTTGACCTTGCGGCTGCCTTGGCTGTTGACGCGCTCGCCAATCAAGGTGGGACCAGGATCTTGCAGCATGCGCGTGGCAGTCATGCCGCTGGAGGCTTGTGGCTCGCGCAAGGGTTGCCTGGAGGTCGGTGCGCGCAGATCCTTCCGCCCGGCCAGCACATCGGCGTAGGAACAACCGTGCACAGCCTGAAAAAGCTGGGCGATGTGTTCGGGCGTCGTGCCGCAGCAGCCACCCACCGCATTCACGCCCCAGCGCGCAAACTCGCTCACCATCTCGGCGAAAGGTCCCGGCTGCATGGGGTAGACCGCCTCGCCATCGACATTGATAGGCAAGCCGGCGTTGGGCACCACGCTGATGGGGAATGGCGAGCGCTCCAGCAAATACTGGATGGGCTGGCGCATATATTCCGGTCCGGTCGAGCAATTCATGCCCAGCACATCGATGGGCAGCGGCTGCAAGGTGGCCAGCGCGCCGGCGATATCTGTGCCAAAGAGCATGCGCCCGCTGACATCCAGGGTGATCTGCGCTTGCAGGGGAACGCGCACCCCCAATTTTACGAAGCGGCAGTTGATGCCATGAATCGCCGCTTTGAGCTCAAGGATGTCTTGGCTGGTTTCCAGCAGCAGCAAGTCCGCGCCGCCTTCAATCAGCCCTTGCGCCTGCTCCGCGAATAGCTCGGCGAGCTCGTCAAATGTGATATCGCTGAGGTCGGGGTCGTCGCCAGAAGGCAGCATGCCGCTGGGACCCAGGCTGCCAGCGACAAAGCGCGGGATGCCCGTTTCTGCCTCGGCGGCATCACAAGCTGCGCGGGCGATCTCGGCGGCGGCGCGGTTGATCTCCAGCGTGCGCGCGCCCAGCCCGTGCTCGTCCAGCGTGCGGCGATTGGCGCGAAAGGTGTTGGTTATGATCGCCTCTGCGCCAGCCTGCAAAAACGAATCGTGAATGGCGCGGATGATATCGGGGCGCGTGATGACCAGGTAGTCCATACAATCTTGATACGCTTCGCCACCGAAGTCGGCCGGCGACAAGTCGTTCTGCTGGATGCTGGTGCCCATCGCGCCATCCAGCACGACAATATGATCGGCAATGGCATCCAGATAACGCCGGTTTGTGAAGGGTTGCGCTGCGTTTTTCATACCGCTCATCTTAGCAGACAATGCGCGCGATTTCATGATGACAAATGGCTGGGGCGCGTCTAACTATGAGGATATGATAATCAAGCCCCCTTCCCCTCAGAACGAGGAAGGGAAGTTTTTCAGCGAGGTCAGCAGGATTTGAAGCCCCCCTCATTTTCAGGGAGAGGGAAAGCAGCGCGCATCCAGGTCATCCGCAAGTCCCGATCGGCTCGACATAATCGGCGCTGATCCAGCCTTGCGCGCCGTGATAGTCCACCTTGTACCAGCCAGCCGTCCGCTCCAGAACCGTCAGCTTGATGTTGAAGGGCAGGATGTCGATGACCTCGCCACCTGGAATGGCGCGGAAGTTCAGGATGTACTGCGTGCGCGCCATGCAGCCGCTAACGCTCTGGTAGACTGGCGGAGTGGCGCTGGGGGCGGGCGCGGGCGGACCGTTGACCCAGGCGACCGTGCCAGCTCGATTGATCGTCGTACAGATCATGCCACCCTTGCCTACGGCCGGCAGTTCCGAAACGGCTCGCGGCGCGGTGGCGGCATCCAGGAAGCGGAAAGAGCCGCTGCTGCCTTCGAAGCAGATTTGCATATCCGGCAGCACCCAGCCCCAGACATCCACGCCATCGCGGAAGCCCAAGCCCAACACGGCTGCGTTGCCGATGCCGGCCGCGTCCACCTGCTGGCACTGCGTCGAATGCGTGATGTTGCGCACGCTGATATGGCTCGGCAAGGTCAGGCAGGTCGGCGGGGGCGGCGTTCGCGTGGGCGTGGCGGTAGGCGTAGCGCTGGGCGGCCTCCAGATTTCGGTGGCTTCTTCCCGAACGCGCGGGCTGCTGGGCCGCATGGTGCTGGTCGGCTGCCCTGGCCGCGATGTTGCGGTAGCGGTAGGCGTGCTGGACGGCGTGAGCGTACCGGTCGGCGAATTAGTCGGCGTGGGCGTGGCGGTTGCTGTGGCAGTGGCGGTGGGCGTCGCGGTGGCGGTGGCCGTCGCGGTGGCGGTCACGGCGGGCGGTACATCGGCTTCGTAAGCCCCGATGTCGCAGGCGCTGCCTATCGGGCGGGTTCTAACCCCGGTTTGATCCGTTGTCGTCAGCGAAGTGCAGTCGCCGGCCGCGTCCCGAGCCGAGCTGTCACGACCGAGCGTGAAATAAGGAACGAAGCCGGTCGCGCTGGAAGACAGCCGGGGATCGCTCGTGATCTGGCTTGCGGTGCAGTTCGCCGATGAACCGCCGCCGATGACATTGTTGGTAAGGGCGGTTACGGTGTTGAGGGTGCAATTAGCGGCGGCGCCGCTGCGGGTATTGCCCCAAATGATGCTGTTGCGCAGCGTCTGGCTGCCTCGGAAGGCATGCACGCCAGCGGCGCCGGTGGAATGCGACGCTGTGTTTTTGGTCACGGTCACGTGTATGAGTGTCAAGCTACCGGTGGCGCCCTCGCCGCCGGCGTCCGTCTGATAAATGCCGCCGCCGCGCCGCCCCCCTGTATTCGAGTATATGCTGCTGTTTGTGATGGTGACGGAGCCTCCGTCCATGTAAATGGCGCCCCCGTTCCCGGTGCTGGCGGCGGTATTGTTGTGAAGGGCGCCGCGGTTGATCGATACCGTGCCGCCGTCGCTGTATATGCCGCCCCCCCTGGCGGCTTGGGAATTGCGCACGCTGCTATCGATCAAGGACAATTGTCCATTTGCGGCCACATATATCGCGCCGCCATTGGCGTTCGACCTGCCTTTTTCGACGCCAGCGCTGGTGAGGGTTAGCGAGCCGGCGCCGGTGACAGAGAATACGCGGTTTGAGTTATTGCCGCTGATCAAAGAGCCAAAAGCCCGTATAACAATGTGCGAAGATATTGAAAGCTCCGATACCGTATACGAGTTGCCTGATGGAAGAATGATGGTGTCTTTGCCGGTCAGCCCGCTGCCATTCGTTCCCGCTTCGCAGCTGCCGACGCCCGATGTGAGGCCGTTGGCTTCGTTGATGGCTTGCGTCAGGCTGCAGCCGTTGTCCACGTTGATGTCGGCGGCGAAGGCGGGCAGCGCGGGCAGGAGCAAGACCAGCGCGATGAGGACTAACTTAATTGCCAAGGCGGAGCGCAAGTCAAGCCCTATCATGATGTTTCTTCCAAATATTACGGGGGGGGGGGGGGTAAATGGCAGGAGCTTCCGCGCCGCGGCTGCCTTCGTCACTATTCGCGAGATCGTTGTTTTGATACGCATAGTCATAAATCCAGTCTAATAAGACACAATGTCCATTAAAATATCATTTCTAATTTTTGTCAAGTGATTGGGGGAAAATGGACGCTTCCGATGCCTGGCTTGTCGCGGGACAGGTCATGCGTTAGGCTCTGCCGCAAGCCAGGACGGACGATCAGCGAAATGATGATGTAGATGACGACAAACGCGGCAGCCCTGCCCGGCAAGTCGAAAAAGCGCGCCGCATTCCAGACGAGTCGCATCGTCCTGATATGCAGCGGTCACTTCGTGCACGATGTCTTTTCGGCATTTATCGCGCCGCTGCTGCCCCTGCTGATCGACAAGCTGGGTCTGTCGCTGGCCATGGCGGGATCGCTGCCCGTGTTCATGCAGATGCCGTCGCTGCTGGGGCCTGCGATTGGCTGGCTGGCCGACCGCTTCAGCCTGCGCTACCTAGTCATTTTGGCGCCGGCTGCCACCGCCACGATGGCTTCGTTGATCGGATTCATGCCCAGCTATGGCACGGCGGCGCTGCTGCTGTTTGGCGTTGGCGTCAGCATCATGGCCTTTCACGCGCCGGCGCCGGCCATGATCGCGCATGTTTCTGGCGACAAGGTCGGACGCGGCATGAGCTTCTTCATGGCGGGCGGCGAACTGGCGCGCTCGGTGGGACCGTTGCTAGTGGGTTTTGGCGTGGCGCAATGGGGAATGGAAGGCTTGTGGCGGCTGATGTTCTTCGGCTGGCTGGCGAGCGCCGTGCTATGGTGGCGTCTGCGCGATGTATCCGCCAAGCGAGAACGACGCAAGAGCGCCCCCAAACCGATGCTGCGGCGTTTTGCGCGGGTGTTCGCGCCGCTGCTGGGGGTGATGCTGCTGCGCAATATGGCGGTCAGCTGCCTCGGCATATTCATGGTCGTCTACCTGGTGGATGTGCGCGGCTACGACTTGACGCTGGCGACGAGCGCGCTCGCGTTATACGAATTTTCGGGCGTGGGCGGGGCGCTGGCCGGCGGCACCTTGAGCGACCGCGTGGGACGACGCAGGATGGTGGCCGGCGCTGCGCTGGTTTCGGCGCTGCTGATGCTGGTCTTCGTGCATGTGGAAGGCGCGCTGATGATCCCGCTGCTGATCGCGCTGGGCTTGACGGCGCTGTCTGTTTCGCCGGTCTTTTTGGCGCTGGTGCAAGATCAGCTGCCAGACAGCCGCGCCACCGCCAACGGCCTGTTCATGTTATACGCCTTCGGAATCCGCGCGGTGAATGTGATGATCGCCGGCGTGCTGGGCGATATTTTTGGCTTGCAGAATGCCTTCATCCTGGCCGCGCTGATATCGCTCTTGTCGCTGCCGCTGATTTTCACGCTGCCCGCGACGAAATCGCGACACGAAGACTTGTAAGGCTGATGAACGACCCCTCCCCAAAAAGAGACGGCGTAGGGGCGAGGCGGTGACTCGCCCATTTAACCCCTCCCCCAGCCCCTCCTCTAAGAGTTGTCGTAGGGGCGACTCTTGAGTCGCCCACATTTCTGGCATTGCACAATTGGGCGATACAAGTATCGCCCTTACGCCTGGCTACCCGGGGACCGAGGGGCGTGCAGCTTGCCTCTTGAGCGCGACTCTGCCACAATCAAAATCCTTCTGGCACGGGGATGGACACCGCCCTTATGGATTTGCGACTGCGCCTGATTCTGCTGACGCTGGTGGCTGCTATTGCGGTAGCTGTCTGGAGCTTCCCCGCCTGGCGACACAGCTTGCAACCGCCGTCGCTGCGGGGTGGCTTCCCGGGCTTGGAGATGGACCTGCAAGAAAAATACCTGGCGCTGCCCCGCGAGCAACGCGAAGAGCTGCTGGCTGAACATGCGCAAGACCCATCCAAAGCGCTGGCGATGGTGCGGGTGGCTATCAGCGAGCCAGAACTGGCGCCCCGAGATGCCGGCGGCAGCGATGCGCAGAACGAGGCGAATGCGCTGGTCAGCGGCGACTTCATCCAGTTGAACGCGCTGCACTGGGGGGCGGGCAATGCCACCATCTATGCATGGGCGGACGGACGGCGCACCCTGCAGTTGATGAACTTCGAGTCGGCGCGCGGCGGCGATATGCGCGTCTACCTTTCGCGCGATCCACAACCGCTCGAGCAGGCGCAGATCGGCGCGGACTTCCTCGACCTGGGTCGGCTCAAAGGCAATATTGGCGACCAGAGTTATCTGCTGCCGGCCGGGCACGACCTGACGGTCTACAAGTCCGCCGTCATCTATTGCCGTCAGTTTGATGAAGTCATCACAGTGGCGACGCTGCGCTGAGGCAGGCCAGCATGACATGCCGCGCTGCGCAGATGATGAGCCAGGAAACCACAAGACACCCAGAGGTTTTCCTTAGTGCTGCTGCCGTTAAGCCCTGACACGGTTCGGAATCTACTGCCGCAAGGGACCCGGCTCATC
>DAOUJB010000012.1:0-5161 GCA_034423155.1 Anaerolineae bacterium
GCATGCGGCGCGAGGTCAGCTGCCTGTTTGCCGATGTGCGCCCCTGGACGACCCTGCCCGATGTCGCGCCCAGCGAAACCCTGCGCATCCTCAACCAGTATCAAGCCATCGCCACCAGTTGCATTCACGATACCGGCGGCATCATTGACAAATATATGGGCAACGAAGTCATGGCGCTCTTCAACACCCAGTTGAACCCCGACGAGCAGCACGCGCGCCAGGCTGTCGAATGCGGCTTGTTGATGCGCGATCGCTTTTTGCAACTCTACAGCGAGCTGGGCATAGAGCCAGACCCGCATTATTATATCGTCGGCATCTTCAGCGGCGTGGCCACCCTGGGCAATGTCGGCAGCTTCCGCCGGCGCGAATTCACGGCGCTGGGGCACAGCATCAACACCGCCAAGCGCGTGCAAGAAAACGCCCGGCGTGGCAGCGTCACAATCGGGCAGCCAACCCTGGATCGCATCCTTTTGCACAACAGCCAGCCGCCGTTTGAATTTGTCAGCCGCGAGCCGATTATTGGCAAGGGACTTTCGACCGGCATGGATGCCTACGAGGTACAGCGAATCGCATGACCGGCGGGACGAGTGCATTTGGCACGATTCAAACACAGCTGCGCGCGTTGAAAGAGCGCGCCGACGAAGTCAAGACACTGCTCGAGCAGCAGCAGCAGCTTTTGCGCCGGCGCAACATCCGCGTGACCAGCGATGCCATCGACAATCTATGGAATCTGCGCAGCAGCATCGACACCCTCTCGGTCGATATGGTCGATGCGCAATTGCAGCTCACACAGCTGCGCCGCCTGGCCGAAACCACCGCCCTCATCAACTCCGCGCAAAGTACCGAGCAGGTGCTCAACCAGGTGGTCGATACCGTCATCAGCCTGACGCAAGCCGAACGCGGCTATATCGTGCTGAAGAATCACGACACGGGCGAATTGGAATTCAAGGTCGCGCGTGGCCTGAGCGCAGAAGAAACCGCGGCGGGCGGCCGCATTGTCAGCTGGTCGATCATCAACCAGGTCGTGGAAACAGGTGCGGCGGTGCTGACCATGGACGCCGGCGCCGACGACAACATCAGCGCCAGCGAAAGCATCGTCGGCTTCAACTTGCGCAGCGTCTTGGCGGTGCCACTAAAAGCGCGCGACCAACTAATCGGCGTGGCCTATTGCGACAACCGCGTCATGGCTGGCTTGTTCAAAGAAAACGAGCTGAACTTGTTGACCAGCTTTGGCCAGCAGGCGGCCGTGGCGATCGAAAATGCGCGCTTGTTTGAAGAAATCCGCGCGCAAACGGCGCTGATAGAAGAGATGCATGCCCGTTTGTCCAATATATTCGCGTCCATCGGCTCCGGTGTCATCACCATCGACACACTGAACCGCGTCATTATTTGCAATCTGGCTGCCGAGGCACTGACAGGCAAGAGCACCGCTTCGGCGATTGGCGTGCCCTTGACTGCTTTGCTGCCGCCAGTTTCAAGCGAATTTTATGCCGAGATCGAACGCGCGCGCAGCCACCACACCCAGCACATCTGGGCAGAACGCTTTTTGCACAACGGGCGCGAACGCTATTGGCAAGTCGTGGCGAGCCCATTGCGTGGTGACGACCAGGTCACCTATGGCGTGGCGCTGGTCATCGACGATCTGACGGAGCGCAAAGAGCAAGAAGAGCAGCGCCGCCTGCTGGGCACTTTTATCCCCGAGGCGCTGCTGGCGAACATCGGCTCGATCGGCGCGTTGGATATCAGCCCGGTTGAACGCAGAGTGACCGCCATGTTCGCCGATGTGCGCGGCTTTACCGCATTTGGCGAGATATTGCAGCCCGAAGACCTCATGCGCACGATCAACCGCTACTTGGGCGCCGCCAGCGATGCCATCGATGCCCAAGACGGCATAGTCGACCAATACCTAGGCGATGCCATCAAAGCGCTTTGGAATACGCAGCTGAATCCACAAGACGACCACGCGATCCGAGCGCTGCGAGCGGCGCAAGGTATCATGGCGGCGGCAAAGGCGCTGCACAGCGTTATTGAGCCCGATCATCGGTTGCACTTCGGCATCGGCATCCACACCGGGCAGGCTGTGCTCGGCATGGTGGGCGGCACCGATCGCAGCGAATACGCGGTCTTGGGCGAAGCGGCGAACGCCTGCAAGTTCTTGCAAGAAAATGCCGAGCCTGGCGAGATCGTCATCAGCCCGGCGACTTATGCGCTGGTGGCAGATCGTGTCCGCGCCCAACCATTCGCTCCCGCAAAAGTGACAAGCGGCTTCGAGCAATACGATACTTTGTACCGAGTCTTGCTCGGCGATGTCGGGGCCGGCGCATGAGACCGCCGTCGACGCAGCTGCTATTTGTGGCTGGCGTCGCTTGCGGCTTGGCGGTCGGCGTCGTATTTGGCATGATCATCGGCAATGTGGCGCTGGGCATGCCCACAGGCGCGATGCTGGCGCTGGTATTCGCTTTTACACTGAGCGGGCTGGACAACAACGAATCCTGAGCGGGACGCGCAATTGCTCGGCGCAAGCCATGACTATATTGTAGACTGAAGACTGACTGGCAGCGAACAAGCGTAGTCGCGTATGGATTTCATCGTCAACATACAAGTATTTGCCACGCGCTTCCTGGGCATTTTCATCGAGGCGGTGCCTTTTCTGCTGCTGGGTTCGCTGACTTCTGGCTTGATCGAGAGCTTCGTAAAATCGGACGATATCGTGCGTTTGATGCCGCGCAACCGACTGGGGGCGGCGCTGGGCGGCGCTTTCTTGGGATTGGCGTTCCCGGTCTGTGAATGCGGGGTCGTGCCCGTGACGCGCCGGCTTTTCAGCAAAGGCATGCCCCTGTCCATGGGGATAGCTTTTCTGTTGGCGGCACCTTTTATGAACCCCATCGTCTTCGCCAGCACCTACATCGCGTTCGGATTTGGTCCGGTCTTTATCGGGCGCTTCATCATCACCATCGTGGTGGCGGTCACGGTCGCGCTGATCATCGGCATCTTCGCCAAGCCCGGCTCGGTGCTCAAGCCGGTCGCCATGGAAGACGGGCACGATAAACACCACCACGATCACGAGCACGATCATAAGCACGATCATGAGCACGATCATGACTTGTCCTCCCTAGGCGACAAATTGCTGCACGCGATGGGGGTCGCCAGCGACGAATTCTTTGAAATGGGGCGCTTTTTGATCCTGGGCTCTGCGCTGGCTGCGCTGATGCAGACCTTGGTGCCACAAGAGAGCCTACTGGCGCTGGGCACGGGCAGCGTGTTTTCCGTGCTCTTCATGCAGCTGCTGGCTTACATATTGAGCGTCTGCTCCACAGTCGATAGCTTCCTGGCGCTGGCTTTCGTCAACACCTTCACGACCGGCGCAATCGTCAGCTTCCTCAGCTTTGGTCCGATGGTCGATATCAAGAGCACGTTGATGTTCACGGGCGTCTTCCGCCGGCGCATCGTGCTCTACTTGATTCTGCTGCCTTTCGTGATGAACTTGCTGGCGGGCGTTCTTATCAACCTGGCGCTGGGATATTGAGGGAGGCGGCTCATGAGCGCTCGCGACGACCGCATCACTTGGGCGAAGACGCTGATCCTGCTGGGCATGGGCATTTACCTGGCGCAACTGATCATCAGCGGCAACCTGAGCAATTACATCAATCAGCGCTTTGGCTGGCTGGCATATGTCGGCGCGGGCATTTTCTTTGCGCTGGCGCTGGTGAGCTTGTGGGTGCGTATCAAGCCGTCTCTTCATGCGCATCAGCATTATCGCATCGGCTGGGATATCTTGCTGATCGCTGCCTTTCCGCTGGCGCTGGCTGTGTTGATTCCCTCGCGTTCTTTGGGCATCGAAGCCATCAACGGCGGGATCAGCCTGCGTCCGGTCGGCGTTGGCAGTGCCGCGACATTCGCCCGCAGCCCGCTGGACCGCAATATCCTGGATTGGCTGCGAGAATTCAACCGCGCCGCGCCCGCCGAGTTCAAGGACCTGCCTGTGGATGTGGTCGGCTTTGTCTACCGAGAGCCAGTGCATGCCGCCGATGAATTCATGGTCTCGCGTTTTGCCATGAGTTGCTGCGTGGCCGATGCCTTCCCGATCGGCATGCCCGCCCGCGCCGCTGCCATTGACGAAGTGACTGTCGGCAGCTGGGTGCGCGTGCAAGGCAACTTGCATGCCGCCAACTTCGCCGGCGAGCTGCTGCCAGTCATCGTGGTCGAGTCGCTGGAACTGGTCGCCCAACCCGAACAGCCCTATCTGTATCCCTAAGGCAGGCAGATTCATGAAGCCCGACCGTCTCGATTTCGCCGTTTTCATCATCTGCGCGCTTTGCCTGGTAGGCGTTGGCATGGCCGCCTTCATCAGCGATCCATCCCGTCAGCCGCGGCGCGTCGCCTACCTGCATCCAGCCTCGGCGGCGCAGCAAAATGTCTGGATGGCCGATATCAATGATCCGCTCGCCCATAAGCAGCTGACCGACAGCGCACACGGCGTCTACGATTTCGCAATCAGTCCCGATGGACGCTGGCTGGCTTATGCGGATCGCGTTGGCACAGGCACGGTAACCTTGCGGCTGCTGGATATCCCGGCCGGCAATGCGCGCGATCTGGTCGATTGCGCCGCGCTAGGGGCTTATTGCACTTCGCCGGTATTCAGTCCCGATGGCGAGCTGCTGGCCTATCAACGCGCCGAGTCGCTGGGCGACCGCTTCGGCTTGTCGCGCATCTGGCTGGTGGATATGACCAGTCCCGACTATGACACTGCCCCGCTGATTGGCGATTCGCAAGTGGTGGGGCACAGCGCGGTTTGGTCGGCGGACAGCGCCACGATCGCCTTCTACAGCGCCGATTCGACCCAGCCAGGCATCCTGGTCTATGAATTCGTGCCCAGCGGCGATGACGGCGTGCAGTTGCGTTTTCTGCCCACGACACAAGGCACGATGGGCACGCTGTCTCCCGATGGCGGGCGCATCGTCTACCCAGAGCTGATCCGGCGTGGCAATCAATTCTTCACGCACCTGCGCATCGCCGACTTGCGTCAGAAAGAATTCGCCAATTTCACCGATCCGCAAGGGGCTGGCGATGACGCGGCTGCACAGTGGCATCCCGATGGCGCGCAGGTGGCTCTGGCGCGGCGTTACACCGATGCTCGCTGGACGCCCGGTCATCAGATCTA
>DAOUJB010000013.1:0-2614 GCA_034423155.1 Anaerolineae bacterium
GCGATGATGGTCGGTTTGCCCGGCTTGGTCGCCAAGCCATGCTGCAGCACGCCCGGCGCGCCCAGGCTATCGATCACCGCCCGCGTATAATCCCGCGCCGAAACCGAGCTGCCCGCGCTCAAGAGCAAGATGTCGCAGCGGGCATGTCCATCTCGCGCCAGCCGCTGATATGCCTCGCGCTGGTCGGGGACAATGCCCAGCTGGATGGGCAGCGCGCCCTGCTTGGCCGCCAAAGCGCCCAGCATCCAGGCGTTGATGTCGCGCACCTGCCCGAGCTCAAGCGCTGCATCTGGCGCAACCAACTCATCGCCGCAGCTGAGGATGCCAACGCGGGGCTTGCGCAGCACCTCGACCTGGCAGATGCCCACCGCCAGCAAGCCGCCGATATCGGCCGGACGCAGTCGCTGAAAACGCGGCAGAACCAGCGCATCCGCCGCCACATCTTCGCCAGCTTCAATGACATTTTCACCCGGCGCGACCGCCCGCAGCACTTCGATCTCGTGTCCGACTCCGCGCTGCGTGTGCTCCAGCATGACAACCGCGTCCGCATCGGACGGCAGCATGCCACCGGTGTGAATCTGCCAGGCAGCGCCCGTCTCGACCGCTTCGTTCGCCACTGCGCCCATGAGCAACTCGCCGCGCACTTGCAAGAAAGCGGGCAGACTCGGGCTGGCGCCAAAAGTATCGCGCGCGCGCAGCGCATAGCCATCGACTGTGCTTTTGCGGAAAGCCGGCACCTGCTCGGGCGAATGTGTATCAACAGCCAAAACGCGCCCCAGGCTGTCGGCGGTGGCGATGATTTCGCTTGTGGGCTGGGGCTGCCAGTGCGCATCCAGCAATTGCCGAGCCGCAGCCATCGGGATAACCTGGAAGAATTGCGGAGATGCCAAGCGATTCGCCTTTGCTGCATCAACTTGTGTAGATTCAATCACAAAGCCAGCCGAGACGCAAAGGACGCTGCGAAAGCGAAAGGAGAGCGCGCATGACGACATTTGAAACCAGGACATTGCCCGAAGCATACGATGTGCTCGCGCCGGACGGATCGGAGATACGCCTGCTGCACAGCTTGGGCAAAGCGAGCGTCGTGCACTGCCGGCTGCCGGCTGGCGCGGTTTCCATTCCCGTGCAGCATCGCACAGTCGAAGAAGTATGGGTGATCTTGGCGGGCGCGGGCGAAGTATGGCGCAGGCAGGGAAATCGCGAAGAAACGCTGACGGTTGCACCGGGCATGAGCCTGACGATCCCGCTGGGCACGCAATTCCAGTTCCGCGCGCTGGGCGATACGCCGCTGGAATTCTTGATCACCACCAGCCCGCCCTGGCCCGGCGAAGATGAAGCCGTGCTGCTGGATGTCGGCTGCTGGAAAGCATGAGGCGCAAAAAAGAAGCGCAAGGAACATCCCTGCGCTTCCAGTGGCTTGCAGACTATTTGGGGGGAGTTGTCCGCTCGCCTAGGCACCTTCGACTTCCACCGATTCGCCTGTGTCGTCGTGCATGCCGAAGTCGTTCCAAAAGCCGAAGAAACCGCGCCCTCCGCGACGGAACTTGCTCATCCGCTCGAAGACGCCGGAGAAATCTCGTTCCAGCGCCTCGCTGACGACGCCCTCAACGCGTTCGAGTCGTGCAGTAGTCGCTGTGTTGATTTCGTCCGTGGCTTGTGTCGTCAGCGCGTCGACAACCTGCGCGACATCGCCTTCGTTGGCTTCGATCAACTGGGCAATGCTGGAGCCGTCCATCAAGGCGCTGCGCAGTTCACCCGCGTCCAGGCCCGTGGCTTCCAGGATAATGCCGTTCATTTCCCCGCCAAAAGGCAAGCGCGGGACAGGACGAGACCAGCGCCAACGCCGCTTGTCAACATGGCTGTGCTCCAGCGCTTCGCTGATCCAGTCTTCCAAGCCAGCGATTCTGCTTTCGGCTTCGGCCTGGATTTGCTCGGATATCTGGGTTGCCAGTTCGGCGCTGGTTTGTGCGGGATCGCCGTCATTGCCAGCGATCAGTTCGGCGAGTGTAGCGCCATCCATCAGGGATTCGCGCAGTTGTGGCGCATCGAGCCCGCTGGCTTCCAACACGATGGAGCTGGTCAGGTCGAACATGACGCCATGCTGCCCCCAGCGCATCGCCATATGACGCATGCTGAAGGACTCGTCGTCGTGGGCGAAGACGCCGCCAGCCAGCAGCGCCGCCAGGACAAGTACGATGAGGATGCTCTTGCGGTTCATGTGCAATCTCTCCTTTTGCTTTGGTCAACAGGGCGGCCTATTCCGCCCTCAACTGACCATGAGGCTAAAGGAGATTTGTCAGCGAAGTTTGATTAGAGTGCAAAAGGTTGGTAAATTGTTTTGGGTGGGGCAACGCCTGTTAGACTCGTCAATTTCGGAGGATAGTAACCATTGCCTTGAAAAGGTTGGTGGAGTCGCGTAGTAAGCCTAGCCGCGAATGGCTATCTTAATCAATCGTCTCCCAGAGGGAGGTCTTCGGGTCGCCCTCCGTGATGACGTCCCAAGATGGTTCTGGTCGCAGGCATGATTCTGCTATCTCCCAGTTGAGATCGCAATAGCAATGTTCAACCGTACTTGGCGAACGCGTGTCTCCATCGCTGCGAGGCTCATCTGAAG
>DAOUJB010000014.1:0-4836 GCA_034423155.1 Anaerolineae bacterium
CTTCGAGAAACTCGCGAAAGATCTGATGCCGGACGCTCCATTCGCGCGAGTCGCAGAAATCGCTGGTGGTCGGGCAGAACATCATCGCGGGCAGCACATGAAACATCCCGCTATCGTAGGCGGTATGTTGAGAACGGCGCGCCATGATGGCTTTGTAGATGCCGGCATCGTTGAAGACCGTCAAGGTGCCGATGCCGATGGCGGCGCTGCGCTTGAGGCCCCGCAGCAGGGCGTCTGTGGGCGGGACATGGCGATGATAGGCGCTGCGTGATGGCGCGCGCATCCAGCCCTGCTCGGCGGCATGACGCAATTCCCGCTCCAGCGCGGCGCAGGTGGCCAGCATGTCAAAATAACTGCCCAACGATCCCCGCAGACGCAGCGGCTGCTGACGAATCTGCTTCAGCGTAAAGGTCGTGCCACCGAACAGGTGCGGCTTGCTATTCTGCAAATCGTGCAGGTAGGCGTAATCGTAGCTGACGAAGTCGCGCGCCTCGGGACTTGGCAAGGTTGGGAAGAGAAGGCTGTCGACATCCTCAATCTGCCAGGGCTCGGGATATAGAATCGTCACAGGATGCTCTATGCCGTCGCGCTCAAAAGGCTGGCACTGATACATGTGTTGCAGATAATCGGTCAGGTTCTTATAGTCGCGGCTGTCAATCGGCATAAATCTGCTAACCCCTTTGTTCTCCCAATCGCGCAGCCAGCCAAAGCAGCCCATCGGCCGCGGCACCACCTGCCAGCGCCAGGCCGAGCAAGGCTGGTCCCAACCACGCGCCACCCGGCACGCTCGACCAAAGCTCGCCCAGATTGCTCAGTTGCGCCAGGCTCAAACCCCAGTCGCACAGCGCGCCGTACAGAAGCTGCCAGGCAAATTGCGCCTCGCCGGGAATCTGCAGCCAGCCGATATGGATTTGCAGGCTGCCCGCCACCACCCATATCAACTGCGCCGAAGCGATCACAATTTGCAAAGTCGTAGCAAATAGGCGCTCGCGGATGAGCACCGACAGCAGAATGCCCAATGCCGCGCCCAGCCCGATCGCGCCCAGGGGCAGCAAGAGCAGCGCCGCCATGGTTGCCGCGATCAATGGCAGCGCCAGCCACGTTTTCGGCAGCGCCGGCAGCGCTTGCTGTGCCAGCATGGACGCGTGGTGCCCGCCAAAAGCCGACAGATCGACCCACATGCCGAGGCAATAGAGCAGCCGAAAGAGCAGGATCGCTGTTATAGGCGCGCGCAAACGCAGCAGAATGCCCAGCCAGCGCATGCGCAGCGCCAGCGCCACGCCCGCTTCTGTCGCGCGCAGGCTGTCCCAGGTTTTGCGGCTGCGCTGCCCGCCCGCTGTGGCACTGCCCAACACAAATGCCAGCACCCAAGTCCCCAGTTGCAGCGCCAGCAAAGGCAGATGACTGCTGCGCCAGATGCGCGCGCCCAAGTTGGCATCGGTCGGACTGAGCGCATCTATGCACAAGGCGGCCATGCCAATCGCCAGCAGCCAGCCGGTAACTTGCAGCAGCGCCCCGAATCGGCCGCTCGGATTCGCCAGCTGATGACGCAGCAGCGCGTTGTTTCGCCGCGCCCAGCCTGGCAACAGCCAATCGAGCAGGACTTTAGCCATGATCGCCGATTACTTCGCCCAGCGTGGCTTCCAGGCGTTCCAGCTCGACCTGGCAGTCGGCAGAGTACAATTGGACCGTGCGGTTATGGCGCAGAAAATGTACATAGGTTCTTGGCGGCTCGCCCAGCCCCAGCTGCTCTTGAACCGCCGCCGCATACACGCCCAGCTGCAGTCGATATTGGCGCGCATGCCCAAGCACATCGCCGCCCGCATCGCCGGTCTTGTAGTCGATGATGCGCCAGATGCCATCCGCCCCCAGCAGCAGCACATCCATTGCGCCATGGATCACGCGTTTGCGCCAGCGCAGGATGAAAGGCAGCTCGGTGTAAATGGGCCGGCTTTCGGCGCGCGCCCGCTCGATCCAGCGGCAGACATCGCTGCGGGCATAATTGTCCAGCAAGCGCCGAACCGCTGCTAGGACGCCAGCCAGCGCCGAGGCATCGGTTACGCCGCGCCCCCAGGCGATCGCTTCGATTAACTCGTCGGGCGGTTCACCCTGCAGCTGAAATGCCTTCTGACGCAGCAGCTCATGTACAATCGCGCCGATCTGCCGTTGCGACAAGCGCCGCCGCAACTTGAGCGGATAGGCTCGCGGTGGCAGATCATGCAGCGCTGTCTCGCGGAAGCGCAAACCGGCGCCGTGCCGCTTTTTTGCGTCCCCGCCAAAACGAAATTCGCCGAGGTCGGCCAATTGCGTAACCGAGATATGACTGGCTGTTTCAGGAAATTCGGGCAATTTTTGCAGCAAAGGCGGCAGCAATGGAGGCTGGGCGCTGGCTTCGGCATCCGCATTCCAGTCAGCAGCGCCAGACCGCGCAGTGCCATGCCAGAGCGCCTCGTCAGATGGTCTGTCGGGCATGGCGATGCGCAGCGGATGCCCAGCCAATGAGGCAATCTGCGCTTCTTCGCGCGGGAGCTCTTCCAGATCGAGCGTCTTGAGCAACTGCTCCAGCCAACCGCGCGCATTCCACAGTCCGTTCTTGTCTTGTGAAATCGCGCCACTGACGAGCAGGTAATCTTGCGCTCGTGTCGCCGCGACATATAGCAGGCGCTTGGCTTCGGCGGCTTCTTTCAAGTCCTGCAATTTAAGGTTGCGTTTGTGCGCAAAACCGCTTTCGTAGCTGTTGCTGGCTGCATCATAGACCTTGCAGCTCAGTCCGTGCTGGGAATCGGCGAGCAGCATTGGCGAGACTGCGGTTCCCGCCCACGAGGCATCAGCCAGGCAGACCATCGGGAATTCCAGTCCCTTGCTGGCATGCACGGTCATCAAACGCAGGGAGTCCTCCGCTTCCAGCAGCGCCTCGCCCTCGCGCGCTTCCCGTGCTGTCAGGTCGCCGAGGTATTGCGAGAATTCGCCCAGCGTGGTCTTGCCACTGTCGTCCGCCAACTGCAACAATTTTTCGATATTGCCGCGCCGCCGGTCGCCATCGGGCAAGCCGGTCAAGATAGCCGGATAATGGGTCGCCGTCAGCGCATGACGCAGCAACTGCGATATGGAAACGCGGCCCGCCATTTGCCTCAGTTCGTCCAGCGAATCCCGGGCCTGCCCCAGCCGCGGCAGATCGTCCGGCGATACGCCCGCGCAAGCCTCATCCGCCGTTTGCAGCGCCGTCCACAGTGGCAGTGGATTATCGCTGTCATCCGTCAGCAGGCGCAGCGCCAGCAACAAATCATCGCTGAAGGCGAACATGGGCGAACGCAGCGCCGCCGCCAGCGACAGGTCGTCGGCCGGGTTGTGCAGAGCGCGCAGCAGATCCAACATATCCCAAACTTCCTGACGGTCGAAGTAGCCGCGGCCAGCCACGGTCAGAAATGGGATACCCCTGGCTTTGAAGACATCTTCGTATAAGGCGACTTTGCTCAACGCGCGGAATAGAATGGCTATATCGCCATAGCGGATGGGACGCCAGCAATCCCGCTGCCGGTCGTAGACCTGGCGTTCTTGCGCGACTATTTCCTGAATGCGCCGGGCGATTTCGTTGGCTTCCCAGCGGCGCATGTCATCGGCATCGTAAGTTTGTTTGCGCCGGTTTTTGCTTCGAACATATTCGCCATGCTCATCGCGAATGCCCTTGTCCAGCAGCAGCAATTCCAGCGGGGGGCAATCCGGCGCAGTCTGGCGAAATGCGCGCATGGGTTGGTCGAATACGACTTCGTATGGGCGGGCTGGGCTGCTCTCATCGCGCGTAAAAAAGCGGCTGAAAAGCGCGTTCAATTGCTCGACCAGCGGACGATGCGCCCGGAAAGAAGTCGAAAGCGGCAATTCCAGCCCTTGCTCTTGCCCGGCGATTTGCTCCCGCACGCGCCCAAAGACGCTGACATCCGCGCCGCGAAATTGATAGATGCTCTGCTTGGGGTCGCCCACCACGAAGAGCGAGCCGCCGCGACTTAGATCCGCCAGCGACTGGATGATCTGCCATTGCGCGCGATTGGTGTCTTGAAATTCGTCCACCAGCAGGTGCTTGAATTCTGACCCGCGATAGCGCTTCTGTGCTTGGTCAGTTTGCAGCAAATCGGCCGCCAGCCATTCCAGATCATTGAAATCGAGCAGCGCCCGATCGCGTTTCATGGCTGCATAACGTCCGCGCACACGCTGAAATAGTCTCTCCCAAAGAAGGAGCGCTTCGGCGCTGGCGCGGTCCAGCTTGTCGGGGGGATTCCCGGCGCTTTCGAACGCAACTTTAATTCGTTTGCGCAAGATTCGCAGCGTCTGCGCGGCCTGGTCTTTGGCTGCTTTGCCACCCCAGGCTTGCACCCGGCCTTTCCCGCCGACAGCGCCTTCGCTGTAGCACTGTTGCATCAGTCGCTGCGCAGTTTGCGAGTCGTTGGCGGCTTCGATGCGGCGCAGGTAGTCAGCGTATTGGCGTACGAGATCGGCAAGTTTGTCATCATCTGGCAGGATAGGCAATTCCGCCAGGGCGGCTACCTCGCTGGCGCGCAGCAGTTGGTCGCGAGCTTCCAACGCCGATTCGTTCCATTGCGTCTGCCATTGCGCGAAGATCTGCGCGGCATCGGCTGGCAGGGGCGGCGCATCGTTTTGCACAAGCGCCATACTTTTCAGGCACTTTTCGACTACAAAGGCATCGACCTGCGCGAAAAGCTTCGCCAGTGGCGCGTCGATCTCCGCCAGGACATCGTCGACAGCATCGCCCAGCAAGATGGCGGCATCGGTCTCGGCGAGCACCTCAAAGAGCGGATCGATGCCGGCCTGCGCCGCGTTCGC
>DAOUJB010000015.1:0-5208 GCA_034423155.1 Anaerolineae bacterium
CGTTTATGGCGACAGCTTCGCCTGGGCGCTGGTCGGTCTCTGGCTGGTGGGTGCGACGCGCGGCATCCGCAACCCGCTGATGGAAGCCTGGATCAACCAGCACACAGCCTCGGAAGTGCGCGCGACGGTGCTTTCGGTGCAGGGACAAGCCGATGCGCTGGGGCAGATCGCTGGCGGACCGCTGGTGGGCGCGGTGGGTTTGTTGTCTTCTGTGCGGCTGGCGATATCCTTGTCGGCGCTGATGCTGCTGCCGATTCTGCCTGTGTTCCGCCGTTCGATTCGTTATACTACCGCAAGCGAATCATAAAGGGAGCAGCCACCGCGATGGACCGAAACGCCATGCTGGAAGAGCTAAAGAACTTCGATACGCCATCAATCACCAATGTGGTGGCGACTTACCCCGATTCTCCGCTGTGCCTGGGGCTTTATAACCCCTGGAGCGAGAATTGGTATACCGACCAGCGCATCCGCTGCATGTATCCGCAACTGGGGCGGCGCGTCGGCTATGCGGTTACGGCTGTCTACAGCCTGCCCGACCCCAACTTCAATCGCCTCAGCTTTCTGGATGTGCTGGATGCGCTCGAAGCCTCGCCACAGCCGACTATTCTGGTCATCCAGCAGAAGTTCCCGCGGCGCTTGCAAGGCAAAGTCGGGCTGGCTGGCGGCAACATGGTCTCGGCCATGCGCGCGCTGGGTTGCCAGGGGCTGATTTCCAACGGTCCCTCGCGTGATTTGGACGAAGTGCGCGAAATGGACTTTCAATACATGCTCAGCGGCGTCACGGCTGGACATGGCGCGATGGCGGTGCAGGCGGTCAATGTGCCTGTATCTGTCGGTGGCATGGATGTCGCGCCTGGTGAACTGATCCACATGGACGAAAACGGCGCGTGCAAATTCCCGGCCGACAAGCTGGGGGCTGTCCTGGAGAATGTCCGCGCCTTGCAGCAAGAAGAAGCCGCCCGCATGGCCGCCCTGCAAAATGCCAAATCCGCCGCCGAGCTGCGCGCCATCTTCTCCGGGCACAGCTACGGCGATGTAGACGAAGCGTAAGCGCTGCCAACCCCTCCCCCAGCCCCTCTCCCCGTCAGGACGGAGAGGGTAGCCAAAGCCTCCGCCAGCGCTTCCCCCTGACCTGTCGGGTTGACCGAGGAGGGTTTTGACCAGCCCGTATGAGCCGTTTTGTAGTCGGTGGAACTGCTGTATGCTGGCGTATGACGGTCCATTCAGGAGTGAAGTGCATGCATGGCAAACAGGTACTCATCACCGGCGCGACGGACGGAATCGGCAAGCAAGCCGCTCTTGAGATCGCTGGCATGGGCGCGGCTGTCACGCTGGTCGGGCGCAACGAATCCAAAACGCGCGCTGTGTGCAGCGAGATCCAGGCGCAGACGGGCAGCGAGCAAATCGACTGGCTGCTGGGCGATCTGTCGTCTATGCAAGAGGTTCGGCGCATCGCGGACGAATTTCGTGCTCGCCACAACCGGCTGGATGTGCTGCTGAACAATGCTGGCGCGGTGTTCTCGGAGTTTCGGCGGTCGGCTGACGGCTTCGAAATGACCTTCGCGCTCAACCACCTGAGCTACTACCTGTTGACCCATCTCTTGCTGGATATGCTGCGAGCGACCGCCGGCGACCAGGGCGAAGCGCGCATCATCAATGTGTCTTCTATGGCCCACCAAAATGCGACCATGCGGCTGGACAACCTGCGCGAAGCCAGCGGCTACAGCTTCATGAACAGCTATGGCGCGAGCAAGCTGATGAATGTGCTCTTCACCTACGAATTGGCGCGGCGTTTGGAGGATGCGCCTATCACCGTCAATGCTGTGCATCCCGGACTGGTCAGGACGCGTTTTGGGCACGACACTGCCCGCGTTTGGTCGTTTCTGATCAAAGTGTTGCAGCGGTTTTTTGCGATTTCGCCGCAGAAGGGCGCGGAGACTCTGGTATACCTGGCGACCTCGCCCGATGCAGCCGGCATCAGCGGCAAGTATTGGGTGAAGAAGCGCCAGAAGCAGTCCAGCGACAATTCCTATGACCGCGAGCAGCAGCGGCAATTGTGGCAGTACAGCGCCGAGGTCACCGGGGTCGGCTAGCGAAATTGGTAGCCAGCCGCTTTTTCGTACAATGTTTCCAGCCCGACAACCGCATCCAGATTGAGTTCTCCATAGATATGCGGGAATAGGTCGCTTTCGTCAAACTCGCCGGCCTTGTCGGGGTCTGGGTGCGCCGGCGCTTCCCACAACAGCGGCGCATGTAAGCGGCTCTCGTCAATGCGCAACAGCAGCAAATCGCCTCGTCCGCGATAGAAGAGCTTGGCGACCGGCAAAACCTGCTGCCAGGTCGAACAGTGAATGAAGCCCTCGCTGTCCAGTGATGCCGTCCGATAGCTGCCCGCTTGTTGCGCCGCCGCCCATTCGCCGCGCGTGGTGATGTGATAGATCATGCCAGCGCTTGCTGCAAATCGGCGATCAAATCGGCAGGATGCTCCAATCCCACAGCGATGCGCAGCAGGTTGGCGGGCGTGTCGCTGTCTTCTTCTATGGACTCGCGATGCTCGATCAAGCTGTGTGTGCCGCCGAAGCTGGTGGCGCTGGTGAATAGGTGCAAATTGTTGACCAGGTCGATGGCATTTTGCCGTCCGCCCGCGACAAGAATGGACATCAAGCCGCTGCCCACGCGCATTTGTCGACGCGCCAGGTCGTACTGCGGATGGCTGGGATGATGTGGATATAGCACCTGGGCGATTTTTTCATGTTCCGCCAGGTAGCAGGCCACTTGCAGGGCATTTTCGCTGATTGCGCGCACGCGATACGCCAGACTCCCCAAGCCGCGCAAGGCCAGCCAGCTGTTCAGGGGCGATAACACCGCGCCGCCAATGCGCACCAGCCTGTGCACGCGTTCGGCAAATTCATCTTCTTCAGCGAAGATGACGACGCCGCCCAACACATCATGGTGCCCGGCGATGTATTTGGTCAGCGCCATGACAACGATATCCGCGCCCAGCTCAATTGGATTCTGAGCCACCGGCGTGGCGACCGTGTTATCCACCATTAGTTGCGCGCCAGCCGCATGGGCGATCTTGGCGATCGCGCCGATGTCCGCCAGCCGAATTAGCGGATTGGTCGGCGACTCCAGGATGACCAATTTCGTCTCGGGGCGCAGGCAATTGCGCACGGCATCCAGGTCGCTCATATCGACATAGCTGGTGCGCAAGCCCCAGGGCGCGAAGAATTCGTTGAGCTGCACGCGGATGCCGAAGTACATGTCATCGCTGGCCACGATGTGGTCGCCGGGACGCAGCGCCTGGAACAAGGTCAGCATAGCCACCGAGCCACTGGCAACTGCATGCGCCACTGCGCCACCTTCCAGTTGGGCCAGGGTTGCCTCGAGCGCGGCGCGGTTGGGATTTTGATAGCGCGTATAAATCAGTTCGTCAGGCTCGTGTTCGCGCCCGGTCGTTTCGTATTGGAAAGTGGTGCTCAACACAATGGGTGGCACGATTGCGCCGCTGCCGGCGTCGACGGGTGAATTGTGCACGGCGGCGGTTTCTGGTCGGAGCTTCACGCTGGTCCCCCTTGTGTTTTGCGCAAATTGTCTTGTCCTGCGCGGATTGTAACACAGCGCCCACCGGGACTCCCTTCCACAAAAATGCGTCCAGAAACTAGCCGCATTTATGCGAGTCCACCGAGCGCGCTGCAAGTAAAATAAGATTGCCTTGGTCGTCTAGACACAAAGGAAGCGTGCCATGCCCGACATGCTGGTAAAACTCTATGATTTGCCACCTCTGCAGCCGGCTTTGCATCGACAGCGAGAGCAGGGCATCGGCATTCGTCGGGGCTTGCCGCCCGAAAAAGCCCTGGCGCTGGCCTGGATACGCGAGCGATTCAGCGAATACTGGGTCAGCGAGGCGGATGTCGCCTTCTCTCGTCAGCCACCCACGATCATGCTCGCTCAGCGTGGCGAGCAATTGCTGGGCTTCGCGTGTTATGACACCACGCACAAGAATTTCTTTGGTCCGACAGGCGTTGACGAAGCCGAGCGCGGGCTGGGCATTGGCACGGCGCTGCTGCTGGCGGCTTTGCACGATATGCGCAGCGCCGGCTATATGTATGGCATCATCGGCTGGGCGGGACCCAGCGCCTATTATGAGAAAGTTGTGGGCGCCGCAAGCATCCCCGACAGCGAGCCGCCCGGCAGTTATCGCGGTATGCTGGGCACGCATGCGATCTTTCACGAAGGCGCGCCCGGCGATTCATTCCTGGACCACTAACTATAGCCGTTGACGCGCGTGATAGACTACAGCGTTGATCAGTTCGGTCAGCCCGCGGCCTTTGCCCATGGATATATCGCGCCCAAAGAACGAAAACACGACATCGCCGCTGATGTTCGTCACCTGTTCCAGCGGCGCGCCAGAACAAGCCTCGTCCAGGATGGCGCTCATGGCCATGGCGGAAAGCCCCTGCGGATTCAGCACATCAAAGTAGAAGTCCAGCGTGCCATCGGGACGGTCGACCGCCCAAACGAAAGCCTCGGACTCGCAGCCGATGACGCGATGCGCTTCGTCATAGGGCTTGGTGGCGATGGCAGGTGGCACCGGCTGGAAGCTGTCGGCGATATCTATAAGGAAGTCGGCGCGCTCTTCACGCGTGGTGATGAAGCTGAAGTCGTCCAGGTATTCTTGCAGCTTAGGCGGGAGTGTTGCCACGGCTACCTCGCAGGCAGGACATTTCGGTTTAGTTGGTAGGGGCGAGACTTGTCTCGCCCTAGTAAACAGAATGTGCCTGATTTGGGCGATACAAGTATCGCCCCTACAGCGAAACGCACATACAGCGCAAATTGCGACAGGCTATTTCTCGATCGGCAAGCCCACGCTGTTGCCCCATTCTGTCCACGAGCCATCGTAATTGCGCACATCGCCAAAGCCCAGCAGGTTCGTCAGCACAAACCAGGTGTGGCTGCTGCGCTCGCCGATTCGGCAATAGGCGATGGTCGGCTCTTCGGGGTTCAAGCCGAGTTCGTCCAGGTAGATGGCACGCAGATCGGCAGAATCCTTGAAAGTGCCGTCTTCGTTGGCGGCCCGCGACCAGGGGCAGCTACTTGCGCCGGGGATATGCCCGCCACGCACCGCGCCTTCTTGCGGGTAACCTGGCATGTGCAGCGTTTCGCCGCTGAATTCGCCCGGGCTGCGCACATCGACCAGTTGACCGC
>DAOUJB010000016.1:0-2085 GCA_034423155.1 Anaerolineae bacterium
TGACGCATGTCGGCGCATTCAGCGATACCAAAGAGAAGCTGGCTTACACCGCCCGCGACATCCGCTTCACCACGCGCGGCAATGTGCTCTATGCGCTGGCTTTCGACTGGCCCGAAAAGCAATTCGTCATCGAATCGACGCGGGCATTTTATCCGGGCGAAGTGCGCTCGGTTGAGTTGCTGGGGCAGGCTGGCGAGCTGCGCTGGCAGATGACGGCGGACGGCTTGCAGATCGAGCGTCCCGACCACAAACCCTGCGACCATGTCTATGCCTTCAAGATCACGCGGAATACGGGGTATTGAATACAGAGGATGCAGAAGCAAATCCAGGTTAGCCATGTAACAAGCGAGCAAAGCCGCTAGACTTCTAAGCATGTAGGGGTGATACTTGTATCGCCCACACTTTCGCCATTGACCATGTGGGCGACTCAAGAGTCGCCCCTACGCCGTTCCTTTCTTTTATTGCAAAACTTTATTGGAGATTCTGAGAATAACAAAATGACCCAGCGCATCGACTCGCATCAGCACTTTTGGCGCTACAGGCCGGCCGAGTATCAATGGATGGGCGAGCGGCACCTGCCGATCAAACGTGACATGCTGCCGCCCGATATGCAGCCGCTGTTGGCAGCCGCGGGCATAGACGGCACGGTCGCCGTGCAGGCGCGGCAGAATCTGCGCGAGTGCGAATTCCTGCTGGCCTTGGCGGACGAATACGACTTTGTGCGCGGGGTGGTCGGCTGGGTGGATCTGCGCGCGGACGATGTGGCGGCGCAGTTGGATCGGTTCGCGGCGCATCCCCGATTTGTGGGCGTTCGGCATATCGTGCACGACGAAGCTGACGACCGATTCATGCTGGGCGGCGGTTTCTTGCGCGGGTTGGCGGCGCTGCAAGAATACGATCTGCGCTATGATCTGCTGCTTTTTCCGCGGCATATCCCCATCGCCATCGATGTCGTGCGGCAGTTCCCGCAGCAGCAATTTGTGCTCGACCACATCGCCAAGCCTTTCATCGTAGACGGCGTATTGCA
Organism: Anaerolineae bacterium; assembly: GCA_034423155.1. Taxonomy (GTDB): domain Bacteria; phylum Chloroflexota; class Anaerolineae; order Aggregatilineales; family Phototrophicaceae; genus UBA6055. Next base: position 1,028 of record DAOUJB010000016.1, read on the forward strand.
GCCCTGGGCGGACGACATTCGCGCGTTGGCGGCGCTGGACAATGTGTGGTGCAAGGTTTCGGGCTTGGTGACCGAGGCGGCCTGGCATGAATGGACGCAGAGCGACTTCACGCCCTATCTGGATATCGTCTTTGACTGCTTTGGCAGCGACCGGTTGATGTTCGGCAGCGACTGGCCCGTCTGCGAGTTGGCTGGCAGCTACAGCCAGGTGGTCGGCATCGTCGAAGATTATATCGGCGCGCTTTCCGCTGATGAGCGAGCGGCGGTGATGGGCGGCAATGCGAAGGTGTTCTATGGCTTGCCCAAATAGGTTCGTGACTTAGTAGGGGCGACTTATCAGGTCGCCCGTTTTATCCCAAGTTAGAATTCGGGCTGATAGGTCGCCCCTACGACGAGATTGTTATTCTGGACAGGTTGTCAAGTGGAGAGATACGAATGAGAGCAATCGTCCTGGAAGAGCCGGGCACACTGCGCTTGCAGGATATGCCGCTGCCAGCACAGCCCGGTCCTGGCGAAGCCTTGGTGCGGGTGCGGCGCGTCGGCATCTGTGGCACAGACTTGCATGCCTACGCGGGCAACCAGAACTTTTTCAGCTATCCGCGCATCATGGGTCACGAGTTGGCGGTGGAAGTCCTGGCTTTGGGCGCTGGCGTGGAAGATGTCTCGGTGGGCACGACCTGCTGTGTCGTTCCCTATTTGCATTGCGGGCATTGCATCGCCTGCGGCCGCGGCAAGACCAACTGCTGCACGGGCATGCAGGTGCTGGGCGTGCATATTGATGGCGGTATGCGCGAGCAATTTTCCCTGCCCGCCGACAAGCTGCTGCGGGCTGACGGCATCCCGCCCGAACAGTTGGCGCTGGTGGAGATGCTGGCGATCGGCGCGCATGCGGCAAATCGCGCTGCCATTGCGCCGGGCGAAAAAACGCTGGTCATCGGCGCGGGACCCATCGGCCTGGCGACAGCGCAGTTCGCCCTGCTGGCTGGCGCGGATGTGGCGGTGATGGAGATGGACGCGGGGCGGCTGGACTTCTGCGGGCGGACGCTGGGCGTGGAGAA
>DAOUJB010000017.1:0-2332 GCA_034423155.1 Anaerolineae bacterium
TCCCAGATGATCCAGCTGCGCGCGAAGTGCCCGCTGAGGCCCTGCCATGGATAATGCGGATTGTGCGTGTAGAGCCAGTGCAGATAATCGCCGATCGCGCCTTTGCCACGCACCCACACTTCCATCTCGGGCAAAGACAGGCTCAACTGTGCGCCCACATGAAAACCGGGGATATAGACCAGCGGCACGCCACTATCAAATAGCAGCTGCGAAGCGAGGATGTCCTGCTCCATGTTGAAAGACGGCTGCTCGAGATCCAGCACAGTCGTCGGATAACCCGCCGTCCAGACCACCACGATGCGCTCGATGAGTTCTGGCGCCAGCAGCAGCGCCGATGCCACATTGGTGGGCGCGCCAACAGCCAGCACATACAGCGGCGATTCGGGCGTGGCGGTTCTCGCCTGCGCGATCAAGTGGGCGGTGGCGTCACTCTCGACCGGCGCGTCCAGGGATTGTAGATAGCGATCTGCGCCGCGAAACACTATGTCGGCGCAATCCAGGTCCATTTTCTCGCAGCAAAGCAAGATCTCGTGATAGCTGAACTCCATGCCGCGCCCGGGTTCGACCATGAGCAGGCTCTGCGGATCGATCTGCGCGGGGTCGTGGATGTCTGTGCCGGCGGCATCCAGTCGCCCCAGCTGATTCTGATACTTCGGCAACAGGGCGCGTTCTTCGTCTGTGGCCGCTGCGGGATTTTGGCGGGCTCGGTCGGCGGCGCGTAACTCGTCCCATCGGCGCGAGAATGAATAGGGCGCGGCATAGATGCCCTCAATCTGCAGGGCGTCTTGCGAGAGCAGCGCCCAAGCCAGCGCGTACTGATCGTCGATTTCGTTGCGCGTATCGGTATCGATGACGCAGCGCACGCGACCTTCGGGCAGCCGCAGCAGTTGATCGTACTGAGCAACCGACAGCTTCGGGAAGCGCCCGTTCATGCCAGCACCCCGTCTGCGCGCAGTTGCTTTATGGCGGCCGCGTCATACCCCAGCTCGGCGGCGACTTGGTCGCTGTGTTCGCCCAGGCGCGGCGGATGACGATGATAGACCAGCGGCGTATCGCTCAGGTGCACGGGCGTGGCCAGCGATTTGACCAAGCCCAGGGCTGGATGTTCCAGCTCGACGATCATGCCGCGTTCCAGCAGATGCGGGTCGCCCAGCGCCTCGGCGACTGTGTTGATGCGCCCGCAGGGGACGCCAGCCGCGCGCAGCTCGTCCAGCCACTGGTCGCAGGTTTTGGCGCGGATGATCTCGCGCACGATGGGCAGCAGCGCCTCGTAATTGGCGATGCGGTCGGCATTGGTGGCGAAGCGGGCATCGGCCGCCAGTTGCTCGCGCCCGACATGGCTGCAAAATGCCCGCCAGACATTGTCGCTGCCGACGCCCAGGATAAACCAGTCGCCATCGCTGCCCTGCACCGCTTCGTAGGGCACGACCTGCGGATGCCGATTGCCGCGGCGGGGCGGGTCTTCTGCGTTGGCGAAGTATTCGCCGGCATAATTCTCCAGCCAGGTGATCTGGCCTTCTTGCAGCGACATATCGATGAATTGACCCTCGCCGCCCTGGTCGCGCGCGCGCAGAGACGCCAGCACGCCGATGACGGTGAACAAGCCGCAAGTCATATCGGCGATGGGCGTGGGGAAGCGCATGGGCGCTCCGTCCACCTCGCCGGTCAGGTACATGGTGCCGCTTTCGGCTTGCGAAACCAGGTCATAGCCAGGCTGCCCGGCGCGCGGTCCCTGCCGTCCATAGCCGCTGATGCTGGCATAGATCAAACGCGGATTGAGCGCGCGCAATGTGTCGTAGTCGATGCCCGAGCGCTGCAGCGATGCCGTCGTCGCCAGGTTGGTCATGAAGATATCGGCTTCGGCGGCCAGCTGGTGCATGAAGACACGCCCGGCCTCGGCGCGGATATTCAAGGCGATGCCGCGCTTGTTGCGATTGACCGCCAGGTAATAAGCCGACTGGTCGCCGATGAAGGGCGGCGCCCACTGACGGGAGTTGTCGCCGACGCCGGGGCGCTCGATCTTGATGACATCCGCGCCCAGATCGCCCAGGATCATCGCTGCATACGGACCAGCCAGCGCTTGCGTCTGATCGACAACCTTGATGCCCGCCAAGGGGGCATTGCCGCTCATATCGAGAACCTCAGCCGATTGTCGCCGCGTTGAAATTGCTGCGCCCAGCGAATGGATGCAATTCCACGCCCGACACATGCCCCGCCAGCACCATGAACTGCGCGAAGAAGTAGGGCACGACCACCGGTCCTTCGTCCAGCAGAATCTGCTGAATCTCTTTGTAGGCGGCGGTGCGCTCGTCATCGTCCAGCGAGGTGCGCG
>DAOUJB010000018.1:0-1901 GCA_034423155.1 Anaerolineae bacterium
GAGATCGTGCTGGACAACGGCTCGACGCTGGGCGAAAGCCACCAAACCTGGCAGCTCAACGAGATCAGCAAGCTGATTTGGCCCTCGCCGGCTGGCATCGGCATCATGGACGAAGATCTCTGGGCGCAGACCGTGGCGGTCTCGCTGGAAGGACTGGTCATCAGCGAAGAGCCAGCCATGGATGCCTACCGCAGTGATCTGGCACAGGCGGCGGTCGACGCACTGGCCATGGACGGGCACGATGTCACCGGCGACATGTGGGAACCCGTCGAAGTTGAGCTGCGACCCGGCGGCGAATAGACTGATCTTCAACTCCCTCGGTCCCATCGTGGGGTCGGGGGAAGCTTGACCCCCCTCAGTCCCCCCGACAGGTCAGGGGGAAGCGCTGCAGCGGTATTGAAAAGCTGGAGAGGGGTTGCCCATGCGAAACGCGCGTTTGCTGGTTCTCCTGGTGCTCTTGCCCATGTGCCTGCGGTCGGTCGCCGCCGACGATGGCTTGCGCTCGCTGCGCATCCAGCTGCAGTGGCTGCCGCAGGCGCAATTCGCCGGCTATTATGCCGCTCAGGCGCTCGGCTTTTATGCCGAAGAAGGGCTGGATGTAACGCTGCTGCCCAGCCGCGGCGATATTCAGCCTGTCGCAGCGGTGCTGAATGGCGATGCCGACTTTGGCGTAGGCTGGCTGCCCAAGCTGCTGATCGCCAACCAGGCGGACGCAGACCTGGTTAATATCGCGCAGGTCTTTCAGCGCAGCGGCACGGTGCTCGTCTCGTTTGCAGAAACCGGCATACAGACCGCCAACGACATCGTGCTCAAGCGCATCGGCTTTTGGGATGACGACAACGAGTTCGAGGTCTATGCCCTGACCTTTCACATCGGCTCCGACCCGGTCAGTGGCGAGCATCTCATGCTGGTGCCACAGCCCTTTAATTTGAGCGGGCTGCTGGCGGGCGAGGTGGATGCCGCGCAGGCGCTGATTTACAACAGCTATGGCGCGCTGCTGGGCGAGGTCAATCCCGCGACTGGCGAGTTGTTCCAGCCGCAGGAGTTCAACCTGATTGATATGAACGAATTGGGCGTGGCCATGCTGCAAGACCAACTCTTCACCAGGCGCGACTGGCTGGCGCAGACGGGCGGACAGACGATTGCGCTGGGGCTGCTGCGAGCGACTCTGCGCGGCTGGATTCATTGCCGCGACCAGGCCGATGACTGCGTGCGCATCCTGCTGGAGGTCGATCCTGCGCTGGGCGAGAGCCACCAGCAATGGCAGATGAACGAAGTCAACAAGCTGATTTGGCCTGCGCCGGCTGGCATCGGCGCGCTGGATGCGGGCTTGTACCAACAGACGGTCGATTGGCTGTTGAGAATCGGCACGCTTGACGAAGCGCCCCCGCCCGACACCTATCGCAGCGATCTCTTGCTGCTGGCTTTGGACGCGCTGCAACTGGATGGCTTGGATGTCACTGGTGAAAGCTGGCAACCAGCCAAGGTGCTTGTGCGCGCCGGCGGTGGCTGAGCGCTAGCCCTCGCAGGCAATGCCATTCCCATCGCGGTCTCCACGCTGACTGCGCGGGGAAGTGATCACAATACTGCCGGTTGGAAAGTTGCTGTACCCAGCATTTTTCGCCTCCGTGCAAGTGCGGAATGACAGAACTGCAGGCTGCGTTGGCTGCTGCGCCACAGGTTGACTAGCGGATTGTGGGGGCGCAATCGGTTGGACAACAGGTTGGCTGGGCGGTTGGCCGACGGGCTGGCTCGCAGCTGTGCGCGGAACGGCCGCCGGCTGTCGAACAAGCACATGGGGTAGCCGCGCGATCCAGCGATTCGCGCCGATTTTCAGCCAGCAGTAATCGGTTTTGCGCGCCGAACCGAGCACGGACACAGTCGCGCTCTGTATCACATCG
>DAOUJB010000019.1:0-10236 GCA_034423155.1 Anaerolineae bacterium
ATGATGATGTCCAGCGCCAGTGACCTGATTCTGGTATTCGTCGCGCTCGAGACTCTGTCGATCCCGCTCTACATGCTGGCGAGTTTTCGCCGTGGCGATCAACGCTCTGCCGAAAGCGGCATGAAATACTTCTTGTATGGCGCATTCGCTTCGGCCATCATGCTCTTTGGCTTCAGCTTGCTCTATGGCTTCACCGGCACGACCAACCTGGCTGCGATCGCCGATGCGATGAACAGCCTGGGCGATGGGCTGGTGGCGGTGATGGCGGCGCTGGTGATGGTGGTGGTTGGTTTCGGCTTCAAGATCGGCGCGGTGCCATTCCACTTTTGGACGCCCGATGTCTATGAAGGCGCGCCAACGCCGGTGACCGCCTTCGTCAGCGTATCCAGCAAAGCCGCCAGTTTTGCGCTGCTGCTGCGCTTCATGACCGCGGTTTTCCCGGCCGATCTGGTCATTGCCGGCGTGGTCATCCAGGACTTCTGGATCAATCTGCTGGTGGTTGTTTCCATCATCAGCATGAGCCTGGGCAACATCGTGGCTTTGCGGCAGACCAATATCAAGCGCTTGCTGGCCTACTCGTCCATCGCGCAAGCCGGCTATACGCTGATCGGCGTGGCGGCGCTGCAAGGGGCGGATGCGGGCTTGGCGGTGGCGTCGGTCAGCTTCTATATGTTCATGTACATCTTCACCAATCTGCTGGTTTTCGGCGGCGCGATCCTCTTCATCGCCAAAACGGATAGCGAGGAGATCAGCGATCTGGCGGGTTTGAATCGGCGCAGTCCTTGGCTGGCGCTATTCATGACCATCGGCTTGCTTTCGCTGGGCGGCATCCCGCCGACAGCCGGTTTCTTTGGCAAGTTCTTTTTGTTCCAGGCTGCGGTCAATGCCAATCTGGTTGGTTTGGCGCTGATCGCTGTCACCAATGCCATTATCGCGCTCTACTATTACCTGGTCGTCATCAAGGTGATGTATGTCGATGTGGGACCAGACGATGATGTCGCGATCGGCATCCCGCGTGTGTATGGCTGGTCGCTGGGCATCACGGCGCTGGTGGTGATCTTGCTGGGCACGATCGCCGTAACGCCCATCTATAACTGGGCGATATTGGGCGCGGCGGGATTGTAAGTCGCTGTAGGCAGCAAAGGGCGATTGTGATAAACTTCACGCAGTCTGCCTGGATGATATGTAGGTAGGCGAGTGCACAATGAAAAGACAAGCGCTAGATGAAGCCGGATAGCAACCCTTTCTCGACATATGGACTGGTCGCGGGGGTGGTTGGGCAGGTGGGATGTCTCCTCCTGCTCATTATTTTGGGGACATTCTTGCTTGGCTTGGCATTGGACGAGGCGCTGGGCACGCGCCCAACATTTATGTTTATCATGCTAGTGGCGAGCGTGCCTGTCAGCACCGGGGCAATCTTCTGGTATACGCGTCGCAAAGCCAAGCAGTTGCATCGCGCTGCTAGACAGAAGGAGGAAGGGTTTAGTGAATAGCTTTTGGAACGGAAAACGCCGCTATGTCGCTTTGCTGCTGTTCCTGGCTGGCGTATTCGTGGCGCTGGTCGTGCCGCCGGTCATCCCATTCATCCAGCTGGCTGGCGAGAATCTTCCGGCGGGGTACGATATTCCCTTCACGGATATTCGCATTACCAATACGCTGGTGGCAGCGGCGGTTGTATGGGTCTTGCTGCTGCTGTTTATCGCCTATATTGCGCGGCGGCGTCCCAAAGACGCTGGCGAAGTCCCGCCCGGTGGCTTCTACAATATGTTCGAGGCGCTCTATGAGGGCTTGATGGGCTTCATCGGCGGCATCGCTGGCGGCGCGCACTTCCGTTTGATCTTCAACATGTTCATGACCATCTTCCTGATCGTGCTGCTCTCAAACTGGATGTCGCTGATCCCGGGCGTCGATACCGTCGGTTTCATCCACCCGCATGTCAAAGAAAAGTTTGACGCCGACACCGGGGAGTACAAGGTCATCACCACCGACGGCTTTGAGATCTATCAGGGCTTTTTGGGCATCTCCTATGTCAATGGGCAATGCGATTGGATCAGCCCGGCCGATGAAGCGGCGGCCGATGCTGCGGCGCTGGCTGCGGCTGATGCTGCGGCGCTGGCGGCTCAACAGGAGCAGCTTGAGGATGCGGCCTACGCTCGCTATCAAGCGGCGCACGATGAGCATGGCGACGATGATGAGCATGCCGATGAAGCCAGCGACGACCACGGCGATGACAGCCATGGTGAGACGGTTGTTGAAAGTGCTTCTGCCAGCACGGCTTATGACGAGGTCTTGGCGGCGCGTATCGCAGAAAAGCAAGCGCGCGCCGACCGCGGCTGTTACACCGGCGTGGCGCTCGCTCCCTGGCAGGATGGCTATAGCGACGACAAAAAAGCCAAGAAAGAACCCATTCCCCTGCACCCCGACCCCAGCAGCGAAGAGGCCAAGCGCGTTCCCTGGGTGGTCTTGCCGCTGGTGCGCGTCGCCTCGACCGATCTGAACATGACCTTGACCATCGCGATTATTTCCGTGGTCATGACTCAGTACATCGGTTTCAAGGCGCTGGGCATTGGCTATTTGACCAAGTTCTTCAACTTCGGCACGCTCTTCAAGTCGCCACTGGGCGGCATTGATGTGGCGGTCGGTTTGCTGGAGCTGATCGGCGACTTCGCCAAGATCCTCTCGTTCAGCTTCCGTCTTTTGGGCGCGATGTTCGCGGGGGCGATTCTGCTCTTCGTGATGAGCTTCCTGGTGCCGATTCTGCCTTGGCCCTTCTTCATCCTGGAGTTCTTCGTCGGCGCCATTCAAGCGCTGGTGTTCGCGCTGTTGACCGCGATATTCATGAATCTGGCGACGATCAGCCATCATCACGATGATGATCACGCCGAAGCGCATTAGGTTTAGTCAAGCAAATCGCGCATAGCGAAAACAAACTGGAGGAAACATCGATGGATCCACAAGCAACGATAGTTCTGGGTAAAGCGATCGGCGCAGGTCTTGCCATGATTGGCGCGGCTGGCGGCGGCATCGGCATCGGGATTTCTGTCGGTGGCGCGGTTATGGCGATGGGGCGCAACCCCGACCATACAGCCACCATCCAGACCAACATGATCCTCGGCGTGGCTTTTGCCGAAGCGGTCGCTATCTATGCCCTGGTTGTGTCGCTGATTATCCTGTTCGTACTTAGCTAGGCGCCGCGCCCACAACAGGAGGACACTATGGAAGCACTGGGAATCAACCCCGGTTTGATGCTCATTTGGCTGATCGCCTTCATCATGCTTTATGTGCTGCTGACGCGCTTCATTTATGATCCGCTGACCAATGTGCTGAACGAGCGACGCAACCGCATCGCCAAAGGCTTGGATGATGCCGCAGCCGCAGCGGCAGCCCGTCAAAATGCCGAAGCCGAAGCCGAGAAGATCTTGGCGCAGGCGCGCAGCGAAGCACAAAAGGTCATCGACGAAGCGCGCGGAAGAGGCGAAGATGTCGCCAGTGGCATCGAGCAAGAAGCGCGTCAAACTGCCGCCAAGATCCAATACGACGCCCAGACCGAAGCAGTCGCGACCCGCAATGCCGAGCTGGGCAACCTGCGCGAGCAAGTCCTGCAGATTTCGGTCGCGGTGGCCAGCCGCATCCTGGGCGAAAGCATCGACACGGCAAAGCAGCAGTCGCTGGTCAACAGCTTCATCGCCGAGCTGCCAGCCGATGCGCGCGGACTGGGCGGCAGCATCGAGGTCGTCAGCGCCATGCCTTTGACAGCGGACGAGCAAGCGCAAATCAGCAGCGAAGTCGGCGCTTCCGAAGCCAGCTTCAGTGTCGACCCAGCCATCTTGGGCGGCTTGATCGTGAGCTGGTCGGGCGGCATGGTCGATGGCAGCGTGCGCTCGCAACTGAGCCAGATGGCGCGCAACCTCAACTAGACACGCGCCACAACATCCGAAAAATGCAGACGCGCTGGAGTGCATTCCGGCGCGTTTGTGTTTGTCAGGCTCTCGCAATCGTGCTTGAATATGGGTGCGCCATAGCTTGGACCATTGCGCCATGCCCAAAATCCTGCGCGACTTGCTCGCCGTCATCCCCTCCGCAGACATCGTCGCCAGCGCTGGCGACTTGACCACTGCCATCAGCGCGCCGGTGGTCGAATCCAGCCGGGAAGTCGAACCTGGCGGGCTCTTCGTGGCGCGGGCTGGGCAGACCACGGACGGACACCACTATATCCCGGCGGCGATAGAGGCTGGCGCGGCGGCAATCGTGGGCGAGGCGGACATTCCTTCGCTGCCTGTCCCCTACATTCGTGTGCGCAGTGCTCAGCAGGTTGTTGGCAAGCTGGCGGCGGCCTACTATGACTTCCCGTCCCGCAAACTGATCGTCATTGGCGTGACTGGCACCGATGGCAAGACGACTACTTGTCACCTGCTGCACAGCATCCTGCAGCACGCAGATGGCGTACGACCCGGCTACATCAGCACGCTATCGGCCGACTTCGGCGCTGAGACTATGCCGACTGGCTTGCATGTGACCACGCCGGGTGCCCCGCGGGTTCAAGCCTACCTGGCGAAAATGGTAGAGGCGCGTCTTACTCATTGCATCCTGGAGATGACCAGCCATGGCCTGGCGCAGGGACGGCTGAACGGTGTCGATATGGATGTCGCCGTGATGACCAATGTTCAGCACGAGCATCTCGATTATCACGGCAGTTGGGAAGCCTACCGCGCGGCCAAAGCCAGCATGTTTCGCATGCTTGCCGATTCTTGGCGCAAGCCGGGCCTGCCCAAAACTTCGATCATCAATGCCGACGACCGCTCAGCCGGTTTCTTTGCCGCGATACCAAGCGACCGCGTTTGGCGATATGGCATCGAGAATGCGGCCGACTTCCGCGCCAGCGACATGCAGTGCCAGACGACCGCCACCAGCTTTCAAATCTGTGGTCAGTTTATTCAGTTGCGCCTGCCCGGCAATTTCAACATATCCAATGCCTTGGCGGCCATCGCTGCGGCGCGCGCTCTCGGTATCGAGTGGGACGCGATAGGGCAGGGCATCGGCGCTGTCGAGTTGGTCGCCGGGCGCATGGAACACATCACCGCGGGGCAAGATTTCATCGCCATGGTCGACTTCGCGCATACGCCGAATGCCTTGAAAAGCGCGCTGATCGCTTGTCGGGCCATGCTGGCAGATGGGGGACGAATCATCGCCGTATTTGGCAGCGCTGGCTTGCGCGATGTGCAGAAGCGCCGCCTCATGGCAGAGACCGCGGCCGAGCTGGCCGACTTGTCCATTCTCACTGCCGAAGACCCGCGCACGGAGTCGCTGGACGATATCCTCGCGATGATGGCGCAGGGCTGTCGCGCGCATGGCGGCATCGAGGGCGAGACTTTTTGGCGCATCCCCGATCGCGGCTTGGCCATCTACCAGGCTTGCCAACTGGCGCGGGCGGGCGACCTGGTCATCGTCTGTGGCAAAGGGCACGAGCAGAGCATGTGCTTCGGCACTACCGAGTTTCCCTGGGACGACCGCGAGGCGCTGCGTTCGGCGCTGGCTGGCGCGCCACTGGCCAGCTTGCCCACAGCGGACAAGCGTGCTTATGCGGCGGATTGACTGGCCCCCGGTTACGCTGCTGCTGCTGTTTGCCGCGGCGCTGCGCATCATCGGCATCAGCTATGGCGGCTTGAATCCCGATTACTATCCATCATATGCGCCTTATGGCATGGCGCACGACCAGCTGCTCATCCAGCCAGATGAATACCTGAATGTCGCCACGCCGGTCAACATGGCGCTGCGCAAGCGGCTCAACCCCGATTTCTTTGAATATCCATCGTTGATCATGAACAGCAACCTGGCGCTGTTTACGCTGACGGGTTCGCTGGAAGGCTATTCGCTGGAGCCGCGAGATGGGCGGTCGCTGCGCAGTTATGCCGAGCACCGGCTGTATGTCCTTTCGCGCTTGTATTCGCTGGCTGGCGGCATGCTGCAGGTGGCCTGCGCCTATGCGATCGGTCGCATGCTGGCTGGGCGTTACGCGGCGTTGTGCAGCGGCCTGCTGGTGGCGGTTTGTTTCACGCTGGTGCAGCACGCGCATTACATCAAGCCGGGCACGCTGGCGACAGGCTGGATGATGCTGGCGTGCTGGGCGGCGCTGGCTTCGCTGCAGGCCCAGGCTGCGCGCGCTCGTTTTCGGCTGCTTCTGCTGGCGGGCATCGCCACTGGCTTGGCGGCTACGACTCGCTACAATGCCGCGGCGATCGCGCCCTTGGTTGTCGCGGCTGGCTTGATCCTGGCTTACCGATATCGAACCCGGGCATTTTGGCGCAGTGTCTTGGCTTCCTGGCTGCTGATGCCGCTGGTGTTCTTCGCTGGCAGCCCCTACATCCTGCGCGACTTCGGGCGCTTTTGGCAGGACTTCACTTATATCGTCGGTCAATTCACGACCACGGGCGCCAATGTCGCCGACTACTTCCTGGTCGATCACATGACCGGGCTGGCTTACATTGTGCTGTATACCGCTGTCTTGGGATTAGGCATCCCAGCCTTGGGTTTCGCGGCCCTGTCATTGGTCGCCTGCTGGCGTGGCAATGGCGAATCGGGGCTTGTCTCGCGCGCAGCATCGCGCTGGGGAATTGTGCTGATAGCCGGGCTGGTCTTCCTGTATGCGGCGGTCGCTCTACGCACCATCCGGCCCGGGCACAGCGACAATCTCGCCATGTTGATGATGCCATTCGTGGCGACGCTGGCGGGGATCGGCGCGGGCTGGTTGGTCGAGCGGCTGCCGGTGCCTCGGCGCATAAGCATGCCGGCTGTCCTGCTGCTGCTGATCATCCAGCCGCTAACTTTGTCGCTGCAAGTCGTGCAGCTCTTCAGCCGGCCCGATACGCGCCATATCATGCTGGATTTTGTGCACGAGCATATTGAACCGGGCGCGCGTTTCTTCCTGAATGGACCCTACAACCTGCCGCTCGACGAGGCGATCTATCCGAATACGCAGCAATTTGTCGTGTATGCGCCAGTGCTGCCCAGCGGCGATGAGTATGATTTCCTGGTCTATTCGGACGCGCTGGCCTTCGACATCCTGCGTTCGCTGGACATCGTGCCGCCAACGGTCATCCGGCATCAGCATGACATTCTGGCTGCGCATGATGCGGCATTCACGCGCGTCGCCGAGATCGATCGCCCGCATTGGCTGGGTTCACAAGCCATGATGAACACGGCCTCGTATTGGCACCACCCCAAGCTGATCCTCTATTGCCTCAATGCCATCAGCTGCGAGACATTCGGCTAGCGCGGCTGTACAGAATCCCAAGGCAGGCGCTCGCTGCGAAAAACGCCCTGTGAAGCCTATGCTAGAATGTGCGCTGGATGATTCTGCGAGAGGCGCGCGTGCACGATATCGGCATCGTCATCGTTAGCTGGAACACCCGCGACTTGCTGCGGCGCTGTCTGGAGACGGTCTTCGCCAGCCAGGGCGAGTTGAGCATGCGCGTGGTGGTTGTCGACAACGCCTCCAGCGATGGCAGCGCAGACATGGTTGCAGACCGCTTCCCGCAGGTCGAGTTGCTCGCCCAAACCGACAATCTGGGCTATCCGCGCGGCAACAATGTCGGCTTGCGCCACTTGGGATTCCACGCGAAGGGCGATGTTGCTACCGATGCGCCGCGCTATGCCCTGCTGCTGAATCCCGATACCGAATTGCCGCCCGCCGCGCTGGCGAACATGCTGGCTTTCATGGATTCGCGGCTGGATATCGGCGCGGCTGGTCCCAAACTGGTCTTGCCCGATGGCAGCTTGGACAAAGCCTGCCGCCGCGGTTTCCCAACGCCTTTGGTCAGCTTTTATCACTTTGCTGGTCTGGCCAGGCTCTTCCCGCACAGCCGCCACTTTGGCATGTACAACATGACTTTTGCCGATGAGAACCAGGACATCGAAGTCGATTCGGTGGTGGGCGCGTTTATGCAGGTGCGCCGCGATGCTATCGAGCGGGTCGGTTTGCTGGACGAGGCTTTCTTCATGTATGGCGAAGACCTGGACTGGGCATACCGAGTCAAGGCGACCGGCTACAAAATCTGGTATCATGCAGGTGTAACAGTCAAGCATGTCAAGCGCGCAGCCAGCCGTCAGAGTCCACGCGCGAAGTTTGAATTTTGGCGGGCGATGCTGATCTTTTACCGCAAGCACTTTCGTCGCGACACCTGGTTGCCAGTCCACCTGTTGATCTTGACTGCGCTGCTCTACAAGGGAGGTCCTAGCTTATGGAAGGAAATCCGCCGACCGACCCCAACACCATAAGCCCGCGCGCGCTCAGCCTCAGCAACGATCATCTCAAGGCACTTTCGACAGCTACTTTGCTATTGGCGGACGCCATCATGCTGGTGGTGGCTTTTCTTGTCAGTCATGAAGCCCGCGAGACCTTGCCATTCTTTGCGCGTCCGCACGAACAGCCCGCGCCATCGCAATACCTGCCCACCATTATTCTGCACACGGCGACTGTGGTGACCATGTTTTATTTTTCGCAGCTGTATCACCTCAAACGCGCCTTCAGCCGCATCGACCAACTACGCAGCGTCGTGGGCACAGTCACGCTAGGCACTTTGCTGGCCAGCGGCATGCAAGAATTTCTGCTGCAAAATACATCGCTAGAAACAGCCTATCCACGCAGTTTGCTGCTGTATGTCTGGTTCTTCAGCGTCATCTTCACAGTCCTGGGGCGCGAGGTGCATCGCCGGCTTTGGACGCTGTTGCGGCGGCGCGGCTTCGTTCGCGACAACCTGCTGATCGTCGGCGATGGCCCTTTCGCCCACGACATCACCAACCACATCCGCAACACGCCGGCACTCGGCTATGCCATCGTCGGCATCGTCACTGCCGAGCGAAAACAGGGCGAGATGCTGGGATATCCCTTCATCGGCGTATATGCCGATATTCCGCGCTTGATTGATGACCTGCAAGTCGAGCAGGTGATCGTCGCGCTGACCGACTACCGGCGCGGCGAAGTGCTGGACCTGATCGAGTTGTGCCAGCGCGGCAAAGTCGATATCAAAGTCTTCCCAGATATGTTTTCTTATGTGGTGGGCGATCTGAATGTCGATGACCTGGGCGGCATGGCGCTGTTGACCGTGCGAGATATCGCGCTGCGCGGCTGGAAGCTCAGCCTAAAGCGAGCCATGGACCTTTTCGGCGCTGGCTTGGGCTTGGTCGTGCTGTCGCCGTTGATGCTGCTGACGGCGCTGTTGATCCGACTGGAGTCGCGCGGGTCGGTCTTTTATTCGCAAGTGCGCATGGGCTTGGATGGCCGCCCCTTCCCCATGATTAAGTTTCGCTCGATGCGTGCCGATGCCGAAACCAACGGCCGCACCTGGACGGTCGAAAATGATGAACGCGTCACCCGCCTGGGACGTTTTATGCGCGGCAACAACTGGGACGAAATCCCGCAACTGATCAATGTGCTGCTCGGCCAGATGAGCCTGGTCGGTCCACGCCCAGAACGCCCGATGTATGTGCAGGAGTTTGGGCGTCAGATACCCGATTATATGATGCGCCACCGCGAGAAAGCCGGCATGACCGGTTGGGCGCAGGTCAACGGCATGCGCGGTGATACTTCGATCACGCTGCGCACCGAATTCGACCGCCACTATGTCGAAAATTGGTCGCTGTGGCTGGATATCGTCATCATCATCCGCACCATCTGGCAGACGATCACGCGCTCCAACCGCAACGCCTATTGAGCGCCGGCATGGACCTGGATACGCTCACGCGCGAGATGTATGCCTTTGTCGAAAGCAAGGGCTGGCTCGCCGATGATTCTCCCAAGCAGCAGACTCCGCGCAACTTGGCCATATCGCTGGCGCTGGAGGCGAGCGAAGTGCTGGAACACTTTCAATGGAGCGAAGAAGCGCAACAGCCCGAAGCCCTGGCGGAAGAACTGGCTGATGTGATGCTGTATCTGCTGCAACTAGCCAGCCTCAGCGGCATCGATCTGGGCGAGGCGGTGTTGCAAAAACTGCGCAAGAATCGCTCGCGCGACTGGGATGCGCCCGCTGGAGACGGGGCGCCATCGAGTCTGTGATTTCCCACAGCAACCTGTATAATGCCCCTGGCCTGCAGCAGGCGGCGTCTATTCTTTGGGGGCCGCATCTAAGGAAGGAAGCCACATGGCTGAACAAGCTGTAACCGCGCAAAGCGAGGACTTCTCGCGCTGGTACAACGAGATCGTCTACCGTGCCGATCTGGCTGCTCCATCGCCGGTGCGCG
>DAOUJB010000020.1:0-2606 GCA_034423155.1 Anaerolineae bacterium
GAGATCGTGCACATCGGGAAATTGCACATTCACCTTGAACAGGAAGCGGTCCAGCTGGGCTTCGGGCAGGGGATAGGTGCCTTCCATCTCCAGCGGATTTTGGGTGGCCAGCACAAAGAAGGGCGCGTCCAGCTCATAGCGGCGTCCGGCGACGGTGACTGTTTTCTCTTGCATGGCTTCGAGCATGGCCGATTGCGTCTTGGGCGTAGCGCGATTGATTTCGTCAGCCAGCACGAGATTGGCGAAGATAGGACCAGACTGAAAGCGAAACTGGCGGCGGCCATCTTCGGTCTCTTCCAGGATGTCTGTGCCGACGATATCGGCGGGCATCAGGTCGGGCGTGAACTGGATGCGCGCAAATTGCAGATCGAGCACATCGCCCAGGGTGCGGATGAGCATGGTCTTGCCCAAGCCTGGCACGCCTTCCAGCAGGGCATGTCCGCCAGCCAGAACGCAAATCAGGGTGCTGCGCAAGACATCGTGCTGCCCGACAATGACCTTGCCGACCTCCGCCTCGATGCTGCGCGCCAGCTCGCCAAACTGCTCCAGTCCGATTTCTGCCTCATCGCTCATAGGGGCTCGCCTTGTCAGTCGTCCGGGAATGTCGCCGATTATAAACCCGCTTGCGGCATTGCTGTAGGGGTGAAAATCCCCTCTCCGCCGACTCAGTGAAACCCAGAAAGCCATGCAAAATGGCGATGCTCTTCTGATAAGAAATCTGTAGGGGCGAGACTAGTCTCGCCCACTTTTTCGCCATTGAACATGTGGGCGACTCAAGAGTCGCCCCTACGAAGTTCCATTTTGTTGTTGCCTTACTTTCTTGACTTAACTGCTGCTGCGCTATACTGCGCGGCATGACGCGAGCCGATGCCACCCAACACGCCGACTTATCGCAGCGACAGGCGCAGTTGCAGCGTGAAAATATGGCGGTGCTGATGCCGTCCGCGCCGGGCAAAGACCAAAAATCACGCCTGGGCTTCTACATCGACTGGCTGACGCGCGCCGGATTGCACTGGTATCAGCCCGATCTGCGTGCGTATCGGGATTATTTGCTGCACGAGCGCACGCGCGCCAACAAACGGAATCAGATCAAAGCGGCCACGCTCTCGCCACAGACAGCGCTGGCGCATCTGGCTACCATCCGCGGTCGCTACAAAGAACTGACGCGCAGCAACGAAATCCGCGACCGCCTGTACGAGCTCGCCAATCCAGATGCCAGCGAAGCCGAACAGCGGGCTTTGGTGGATGAATTCTTCGTGCGCCTGGCCAACGACCTGCATCCGACAGCCGCGCCAATCGCGGTGGTTGAGCTGCAAGACCGCGCCGACAGCGAGCACTTGCGTTTGAAGCCCTACCAGGTCAGTGCTCTGCTGGGCGCGCCGGGCATCAACAGCCTGCGTGGCTTGCGCGATACGGCGCTGATGACGCTAATGGTGTGCACGGGCATCCGCGCGGCCGAAGCGGCGGCTCTGCATGTCGACGACTTGCGGCAGCATCTGGGCGGCGAATTGTCGCTGCGCGTGCGGGAAGGCAAGGGGAACAAGCAGCGGTTGATCCCGTATGGACCGTTGAATTGGTGCTTGCTATATGTGGATGCCTGGCAGGGTGCGGCGCAGATCAAAGCTGGGGCGGTTTTCCGCCGGATTCTCAAGGGCAACCGGTCGATCGGCGCGAAAGGCATCGGCGCATGGACTGTCAACGACATCATGAACAACTATCCAATCAGCATTGACGGGTCGCTGCGCTTGGTCAAGCCGCACGATTTGCGCCGCACTTATGCGCGCAACGCCTACGACTTTGGCATGGACTTGGAGCGCATCCGCCAAAATCTGGGACACGCCAGTTTGCAGACCACGCAGACTTATATCGGCGCGCTGGACGGACGCGACCGGCATCCGCCCAACATGTTCCGTCCGCCGCATGAGATGGCGCAGCTGCACGCAATAGTCGGGAAGTGAACTCGCCCAGGGGCGGGCGAGCCTCTGCAAAGCGGGCTGTGTTTAGCCAGCGGGCGCGCCGGCTGCCGGCACCTCGAGCTCTATCGCCTGCTTGATCAAGTCGCGGAACGAGGCTTCGGGCAGGGCACCGGGCTGCATGAAGATCAGCTGCCCCGCCTTGAACATGGCGATGGTCGGGATGCTGCGGATCTGGAAAGCCTGGCTCAAACCCGGATTGGCATCGGTATCCACCTTGACGACGCGGATCTGCCCGGCGAATTCGGCCGCCAGCTTCTCCAGGATGGGCGCGACTTGTCGGCAAGGACCGCACCACTCCGCCCAGAAATCCACCAGCACCGGCAGGTCATGCGAGGCGGCGATGGCTTCTTTCTCGAAAGTGGCGTCGCCGACATCCATTGGCTTGCTGAGGATTTTGCGTTTGGGCTTGGCTACCTTGACCGGCTGGGCGGGCGGTTCATCGGCTTCGCGCGCATCGTGCAACTGCTGGATGAAATCGGGCAGGTCGCTGGACCAAGGGCGCGAACGCCTCAGCAGCGCCTCGCCACGATACGAGCCGATCAGCAGCGCCTTGTTCTGATAGTCGAAGCGCGCGCACAATTGCGGATTGCTGGCGGGGTCGACCTGGGCAAACAAGATGTCGGCCTCTTC
>DAOUJB010000021.1:0-4264 GCA_034423155.1 Anaerolineae bacterium
CGTAACAATTCTCGCCGACACTGGCGGAAAGGCGATGCAGAAAGGACAAACCGCCATGACCGCGAAAATCCGCAAGTCCGATGCCGAATGGCGCCGCCAGCTCAGCCCGGATCAATACGCCATCCTGCGCCAGGCCGCCACCGAGCGCCCTTTCACAGGCAAGTATGTGCGCGAGAAAGCCAATGGCACTTACAACTGCGCCGCCTGTGGACAAGCGCTGTTTTCGTCCGATACCAAGTACGACTCGCATTGCGGCTGGCCCAGCTTCTGGGATGTGGCCGACCAAGGCAGCATCGACCTGCATGAAGACCTCAGCCATGGCATGCGCCGCATCGAGGTGACCTGCAGCCGCTGCGATTCGCATTTGGGGCATGTCTTTGACGATGGTCCGCGCGAAACCACGGGCCTGCGCTATTGCATCAATTCGCTGGCGCTGGATTTGGAAGCGGATTCGGGATAACGCTGTGACACAGAGCGCACAGAGGGATGTAGGGGCGAGGCGGTGACTCGCCCAAGATTTTCAATATGAACGCCCGTGACGAACGCCGCCAGCACTATGCCCACAGCCGCCGCATCCCCACGCGCTGGCGAGACAACGATGTCTATCACCACATCAACAATGTCATTTATTACGAATTTTTCGACACGCTCATCAACGGCTATTTGATGGACGCGGGCGGGCTGGATTATGCCGCTGGCGAGACGGTCGGCTTCGCGGTGGAGACGCATTGCCAATTCCTGCAGCCCGTGCGCTTCCCCGAAGTCGTCGATGCCTGTTTGCGCGTGGGACATCTGGGCAGGACGAGCGTGCGCTACGAGATCGGCATATTCAAAGCGGGCGAAGAATCAGCGGCGGCGGTTGGTTATTTCGTGCATGTCTTCGTCGATCGCGAGACGCATGAACCCGCGCCGATCGCCGGGCGGTTGCGCGAGGCGATGGTCGCTTTGCAAATGTCTGGCGGGGGATGATTGCCACAGAGGGTGTTTTGTAGGGGCGAACCTTGTATCGCCCATTTATTGGACTATTCGCTTCATAATGGGCGATACAAGTCTCGCCCCTACGGGTGATTTGCGTGGGGGACCGACGGGGATCATCGCCAGGCGTTGAAATCGTAGCTGTAATCGACCGCCGGCGTGCGCAACTGGGCATCCATGCCACCATCGACCACGATGCGCGCCCCGGTGATGTAGGCGCTGTCGTCGGCTGCCAGGAAGGCTACCGCAGCCGCGATATCGGCCGGCGTGCCTTGCCTGCCCAGCGGGATGACATCGGCGGGCTGCACAGGCGAATCGCCAACCGATGTGCCATGGTCGACGCGGGTGCTGCCCGGCACGACGCAGTTGACGCGGATATTCACGCCGGCCAGGTCCAGCGCCATGGCGCGCGTAGCTGCTTCGATGCCGCCCTTGCTGGTGTCATAGCCGAACATATGCCGATGCGCGCGCGTCGCGCCGCCGCTGCTGATATTGATGATGCTACCGCCACCGGCTTGCTTTGCCATCAAACGCGCCGCCGCCTGCGAGCAATAGAACAAGCCCGACAGATTGACCGCCAGGGTGTGTTGCCAGGCTTCGTCGCTGTATTCGAGGAAATTTTCCACTACGCCCGCTTTGTGCACAAATGCGGCATTGTTGACCAGCACATCGACCGATCCGCCGTGTTCAAGCGCCACCGTCATCAGCGCTTCGACCGCCGCTCGTTGCGCTACATCCGTGCGCACATAACGCGCGCCATTGCCCAATTCCGCCGCCAGCGCCGCGCCGCCAGCATCGTCAATATCGGCGATGAAGACCTGCGCGCCTTCCGCTGTCAACCGTCTTGCACAGCCCGCGCCGATGCCGTTGCCGCCACCCGTGACGATGGCGCATTTGCCCGTGAGTCGCATCTCTGTGTCCCTCTGTGTTCTCTGTGTTTCAAAAAAAGCGTCTTATAATCTCGAAATCGCAAAACCGGCAACATCCAGTTCCGCGCCGCCATCCAACGCCATTTGCGCCAGAGTCTCGCCGATAGCCGCCGAGTGTTTGAAACCGTGCCCGCTGCAGGGCGATGCCATCACCACGCGTCGGCTTTCTGGGTGGAAATCGATGATGAAGTGCTCGTCGCGCGTGACGGTGTAAAAGCAAACATCGGCGCGCACCGAGCGTTCGGTTGTGCCGCGCAGGCGCTGTTTCGTCCGCTGCGCCATATCGGCGATCTCGGCTGGCGTCACCTCGCGGCTGATGGCGTGGACTTCTTCGCTGGTGTGATATTGCTCGCTGACCATCTTGACGCCGGGCACGCCATCGGCCGGGGCGGGAAAGACCGACCAGAAGTCTTCGGGCGCATCGCCAATCCAAATGACATACGGGAAGACCGAGGGATCGAACAAGCGCAGGTCGTGGGCTTCGTACCAATGAATGATCTGGCGGCAGACGCGCAGCTGGCCGCGGCTGGGGGCGGGCAGCAATTCGCTCATCCAGGCGCCGGCGCACAAGATCAATTTGTCGGCTCGATAGCTGTCCTTGTCCGTCTGCACAGTGACGCCATCCGCGTCCGCCCGATAATCCACGACCGCTTCGCAGCTGCGGATTTCCGCCTGGTCCGCCAGCGCCAAGTCCAGCTGGGTTTGAATGCAGCGTTCGGGGCGCAGCACACCGCTCTCGGGTTCATAATAGGCGCGGTCGCGGTCTCGTGGCGTCAAGAGCGGGAATCGCGAGCGAATCCCCGCGGCATCCAGGATCTCGTGGGCAATGCCAAACTTGCCGGCGATGCGCGCGGATAATTCTACGAAGTCGCCTTCGGCATGGAACTTGGCTGCTCCCGTTTCTGGCGCGATGATCAGTCCGCCACTTTGATGAAATAGCCTGCGCCCGCTCTTGGCTTCCAGCTCCGCCCAGATTTGGTTGGCGCGCTGGATGAAAGGCATGTACATCTCGCCTTCGCCGATCGCCAGGCGGGTGATGCGCGTGTCGCCGTGGCTGCTGCCCAGCGTGTGCGGCGGGTCATAGCGGTCGATGCCCAGGGCTCGCGCGCCTCGCTGGCTGGCTTGGTAGAGCGCTGCCGACCCCATCGCGCCCAAGCCGACGATGATGATGTCGTAGCGGTCTGCTGCCATAAGCGCGTCCTTCTTTCGGGCGACCCACTGGCTCGCCCCTACAGATTTCCCGCGTCAATTGCGGGGAGTATAAACGAGGCGGCACACAGCGCAACCCCGTTCAGTCTCACTGACGAGAGGGTAGCCGACCCCTCCCCCAGCCCCTCCCCGTCGGGACGGAGAGGGTAGCCAAAGCCTGCCTCCCCCTGACCCGTCGGGGGGATTGAGGGGGGTTCAAGCCTCCCCCTGACCTGTCGGGGGGATTGAGGGGGGTCGGAGTAAGGATCAGCCTTTCAGCGAGCCCGACAGCAAGCCGCTGATGATGAAGCGTTGGAACACAAGCGCGAAGGCGATCGGCGGGATCACGCTGACGACGCCCGCGGTGATGATGCTCACGAAATTGACATCGACATCGGTGGCGAAGAGCGACACCACGACAGTGCTCGTGTAACTTTCCGGCGTCTCCGACAGCAGCAGCGCGAAGAGGAATTCGCCCCAGGTCAGCAAGAAAGCCAGGATGGCGGCGGATGTCAGCCCGGGCAGGCTGAGCGGCAGGATGATCTTGTGCACGACTTGCAGGCGGCTGCAGCCATCGATGCGCCCGGCGTCTTCCAGTTCCAGCGGGATGGTCTTGAAATAAGATTGCAGCAGCCAGATCACATAAGGCAATATGAAAGACAAATTGATGAAGACCAGCGAGATGATGCGGTCGCTCATGCCGATATTCTTGGCTACCAGCACGATCGGGATAGCCAGCGACAGCGCGGGAATCAAGCGGCTGGCCAGGATGCCGAAGAGCAGGGTGCTGCGCCCGCGGAAGTTCAGGCGCGCCAGCGGGTAGGCTGCGTATGCCCCCGCCATCACGGCGATCACCGCCACGCTGCCCGCCACAACGAAGCTGTTGCCAAATGAGCGCAGGAATATCCGCGACTGGTAAGGCACGCCCGATGCCTCGCCCAAGACAGCGCCTTCAAAAATCTCGCGGTAGCTATCCAGCACGATGGGATTGGGCAGCCATTGCGGCGGACGGTTGAGCAGCTGCCGCTCGTACTGAAAGCTGGAACTGACCAGCCACAAGAAAGGACCGACCGTGCCCGCCAGCACCATCGCCGCGCCGATGTAGATGATTGCCAGGCGGATGCGCGCGCGCTGCTTCATTCCGGCTCTGTCCCCCTGTCCAGAAACACATA
>DAOUJB010000022.1:0-8074 GCA_034423155.1 Anaerolineae bacterium
TCTTTTGGCGTATCGGTGCTCGTCATCGGCATGACCATCGTCGCGCTGGGGACATCCATGCCCGAGCTGCTGGTGAGCGTGCAGGCGGCGCTGGCTGGCAAGAGCGACCTGGCAATCGGCAATGTGATCGGCTCCAACATCGCCAACATCGGTCTGATCTTGGGCGCGACCGGCTTGATTACGCCGCTGGTCGTGCAGGCGGTTCTGCTGCGGCGCGAAATCCCAATCATGATTCTCATAACCGCTGGCACATTCGTCCTGGCCGCCGATGGACGCATTAGCCGGCTGGATGGCGCGGTGCTGCTGGCGGGATTCGCCCTATTCAACCTGGTCTTCACCCTCCGTGCGCGGGGCGAACGAAAAGCGCGCGAGGCACAAGACGCGGAATCAGGCGCGCCCAGGGACAAGATCAAGCGCTGGCGCGAGCTGGCCTTCCTGGTGGCGGGCATCGCTGTGCTGGTGATCAGTTCGCGGCTGATGGTGGAAGGCGCGGTCAACTTGGCGCGCATGATCGGCATCAGCGAGCTGGTCATCGCCATTACGCTGGTGGCTTTCGGCACTTCGCTGCCGGAGTTGGCGGCATCGCTTTCCGCAGCCTGGCACAAAGAAACAGACCTGGCTATCGGCAATATCGTCGGCTCGAATATCGCCAATCTGCTGCTGATCCTGGGTACGACAGCGCTGGTGCAGCCCATCCCGGTCGATCGTGCCGAAGTTCAGTTGGAATTCCTGGTGATGATCGCTTTCGCGGCGCTGCTGATTCCCTGCGCCCGCAAGCAAAGGTTGAGTCGGCGCTCGTCGCTGGTCTTCCTGCTGGCTTATGCAGCTTTCGTCATCTACAGCCTGGCCACGGGCAGCGCGCCCAGTCTGCTACAATAGACGCGACGACAACCGGGCGAACAGGACAAGAACATGGCGCAGCACCCGCCAGTGGCGCATTTCCGCAGCAGCAGCGGCGTCGATATCTATCAGCTGCCCATGCTGCTTTTTCCGCCCGATTTCAGCGGACATGCCTACCTGCTGGATGGCGCGGGACCGCTCACGCTGGTCGATACCGGCTCGGGCATGCCACAGAGCAATGCCGACCTGCTAGCGGGCTTCCAGGCTTTGGGCGAGCGCTTTGGCAAGTCGTATGCGCTGGGCGATATCGAGCGCGTCATCCTAACGCACGGGCATATCGACCATTTTGGGGGGCTGGCATTTGTAAAGTCACATACCGATGCCGAAGTCGCCATACACGAGCTGGATCGGCGCGTGCTGACCAATTATGAAGAACGGGTGGTGGTAGCGACCAAAGCGCTGGGCATCTATTTCGAGCGCGCTGGCATCGATCCGCTGCAACGCGATGAATTGTTCGCCATGTACGGCTTCGCCAAGAAACATGTCACTTCAATCCAAGTCGATATCAATTTGCTTGACGAGCAGGTGCTTGACGGTCTGGAGTTCATTCATGCGCCGGGACATTGTCCGGGCCAAGTCTGCATCCGCCTGGGCGATGTGCTGCTGAGCGCCGACCATGTGCTTTCGCGCACGACGCCGCATCAGTCGCCCGAAAGCATCACGCATTACATGGGCTTGGATCATTACGCCGATTCGCTGCGCAAGCTGCTGAAGGTGCCGGGCATTCGCTTGGCGCTGGGCGGGCACGAAGATCCGATAGACGATCTGTACGGGCGCATCCAGGCTATCCGCGCCAGCCACAACCGCAAGCTCGAGCGCATCCGCAATATCATGCGCGGGCAGGGCGAACCCATGACCATCAGCCAGATCTGCGCCGCCATGTACCCCGATGTGCAGGGCTATCATGTGTTGCTGGCGCTGGAAGAAGCCGGCGCGCATATCGAATACCTCTATCAGCATGCCCAACTGCGCATCGCCAACCTGCGCCAATTCGAACAAGAAGAAAATCCCGCCATCTTGTATGAGCTTTGGGAATAGGCAACCTCAATCCAAGGCAATCGCATTTGATTGTTTGTTTGCCACAGAGGCACAGTAGTAAGACCAACAAAAAAAATGAAAGTAAAAATGAACCACCGAGTTCACCGAGTTGAACGAGTACACCGAGTAATCAAAACCTCTGTGCTCTCTGTGCTCTCTGTGTCGAAAAATGCGCAATACTTTATTGGTTTTGCTGAGGCACAGAAGTAAATTCGAGCGAGGCATGCCTAACAGGGCGATGTATTACTGGTTCGAAATTTGTAGGAGCGAGACTCGTCTCGCCCACGATGTCGCCAATGGTTATGTGGGCGACTCAAGAGTCGCCCCTACGACGTTCCTGCATGTTTTTGCATAACATTGTTGGTCTGAATTGTGTCTCCGTGCTTCATTGGCAAGTGATTGATCTATTTGGTCGCTGTTGCGATGAGTTTCAATTTGATGCGATTGCCCTGCCGATTCCCCAGCCAGTTTTGACGCAAGGGCGCATTTCAGTGTAAACTGGGCAGTGAGGCGCGGTTTTTCCCTCAGCCGCGCGCGACAGGAGCAGGAAGGAAGATGCCATGGGCAAGAAATCGAAACAGGCTGCCGCCAACCCGACGCACGAACTGGCCGGCATCGTGCCACGCATTTTGGCCGGCATCATCGATGGATTTCTGCTGCTGATGTTCATGCTGCTGGTGATGGCGGTGATTTCATCCAGTGGCGATCTGCTGCCGGTCTTGGCAAATTTCTTCAGCCTGGCTGTGCCTGTCTTCTATTACTGGTACTTTTGGACGCGCCGCAATGGCCAAACGCCGGGCAAGTTCGCGCTGGGCATCCGCGTCGTCAAAGCCGATGGCACGCCGATCAGCGATGTTGACGCCGTTATCCGCGCTATCGGCTATCAGGTCAGCGCCGTGCTCTTCGGGCTGGGCTACCTGTGGGCGTTGATCGACCGCAAGAATCAAGCCTGGCACGACAAACTCGCGCGCACTTATGTCGTGCGCAGCCAGACACAGCGCCGTATGGTCGATATTGGCTGAGACCCGCTGTAGCAAGCTGCCGAGCTGGCGATGACGAAGCTGGCGCAATGGCTCGGCATCCCGCGTTTTCGGGCGGACCAGCGCTATTTGCTTGCGCTGCGAGCCTTCAGCCAACGCGATCTGGCGGCCGCGCAAGAGTCCATATCAGAAGCGCTGGAGTTGCTGCCCGGGCACGCCGAATATCACGCCGTGCAGGGTTTCTTTGCGCAAGAGGACAAATCGCTGGAGCGCGCGCAAGCTTGTTACGAACGAGCCACCCAACTGAACCCCTACGAGATGCTGGCGAATTATGGGCGGGGCATGCTCGCTTATCGCAATCGGGAATGGGCTGCCGCCGCCGAGCACTTCGCCAATGCGCTGGCCGCCCAGCCCCAGCGACCGGAGACGCTCTATTTTCTGGCGATGACACAGCATCGACTCGGCAAGAATGGCGAGGCTATGCGCTGGATGACCGCCGCCGCCGAACACTTCGCCAGTTCCGCCGACCATCGCGAACGCCATTGCCGCAGTTGGATGCGCGAATTCGCTAAACTCATCTCGGCGCAGCCAGAGCAATCATGAACAGGCGATACCGCACAGCCGTCGCCGCTTTGATCTGCTGCCTGCTGGGCTTGGTTGTCTTGCCCTCGCAAGCGCAGGCGAGCCAGTCGACCTATTGGTGGAACGACCGCGTCTTTTATGAAGTCTTCATCCGCAGCTTTCAAGACAGCGATGGTGATGGCATCGGCGATATTCAGGGATTGATCTCGCGGCTGGATTATCTCAACGATGGCGACCCCAGCACCAGCCACGACCTGGGCGTCACCGGCATCTGGCTGATGCCGCCGGCCGAAGCGCACAGCTATCATGGCTATGATGTTACGGATTGTTATGCGGTGGAAGGCGACTATCCCTTCAATCAATTCACCACTTTCTTGACCAATCACGATCAGAATCGGCTGGCGAATGCGCTGCGCGAGGATGTCGGCAAGAACAAAGTCGCCGACTCGCTGCTGAGCCACTATCGCGACATGGTCCAGCTGCGCAACCGCCATTCTGCCTTGCGGCGGGGTGATTGGACTCATGTCGAGAGTTCCGCGCGCGGCTTCGATGCCTATGCGCCGGTGCAGGTCTTGAATGCCTACAGCACGATCGTCCTGGCATTTTGATAGCGGCGGAGCGAGACGCAGCGCAAGGCGCCAAGTGAAAGCAGGCGGATCTTGGAAAACTTCATCGGCGAATTGATGGCGCTGGGCGCGGCGCTCAGCTTTAGCCTGGCATCGACCACATTTACGCTGGCAGGGCGAAAGTTCGGCGCGAGCGTCTCAATGGCTTTGAGCCTGGTGATTTCGCTGCTGTTTTTGCTGCCGCTGCACCAAGCCATGTACGGCGAGCTGTTCCCTATGGCTGCATCTGGGCGGCGCTGGCTGGTGCTGGGCGCATCGAGCCTGGCGGGATTCGTCATGTCGGCCTTGTTTTTGCTGCGTGCTTTTCAGGCGATTGGTCCGCGCATGACTATGCTGATCGGCGCGACTTCGCCATTTTTCGCGGCGGCGCTGGCTTGGCTGCTGTTGGGGCAGGGCTTGCCGACATACGCTGTTATGGGCATGGCGCTCGTGCTGGGCGGGGTGTTCACCGTAGTAGCGGGCGATGCGCACAATCGCGTCCATAGCCGGCCGGCCGATTACCGCAGAGGCCTGCTGATGGCGCTGGCCGCCGCTGTCTTGCAGGGAACATCCTATGTGCTGATGTCCGAGGGCGTGGCCGATGACTTTCCCGTGCTGAGCGCCAGCATGATGCGCACGGTCTTTGCATTGGCGGTCTTGTGGTTCTTGATCGCGCTGCGTGGCAAGCTGCAGCACAATCTGCGGCTCATCGTCGCCCAGCCGCGCGCCCTTTTGTTGATCGCGCTGGCATCGTTGACGGGTCCCGTGCTGGGCGCGACGCTGGTGCTGGCGTCGCTGCAATACACCAGCGTGGGCATCTCGTCCACACTGACAGGCACGACGCCGATTTTGATGATACCGATTGGCTTTGCGGTCTTTGGCGAGCACATCACGCGGCGCGCGATTGGCGGCACATGTGTGGCGGTGGCGGGTGTGGCGCTGCTCTTTATGGCCTAGCGCCCACTAGCTGGCGGCGTTTCTGGCCAGCGCAGCGCTTGTTCGCCGTCCGTGCCGGGCTGCGCTATAATCGCCAGCAATCCGACCGGAAGTGCAGAGGTTGCAATCCATGTCCGAAATGAATATACGCCCCTTGGAACGCGCCGACCGCGAATGGGTCGCCCACTTTTTGGACGACCGCTGGGGCACGACAACCATCGTTTCGCGCGGCAAAATGCGTTATGGGCACTTGCTCGAGGGATTGATAGCCGTTCGCGCCGAGCAGGCCGACGCCAGTCCTGAACAGACCAATGCGCAGCCCGAGCGGATCGGCTTGCTGACTGTCGAATACGATGCGCAGGAGTGCGAGATCCTCACGCTGGACAGCCTGGTGGAAGGGATGGGCATCGGCTCGGCTCTATTGGACTCCCTGGAAGAACGGGCGCGAGAAGCCGGCTTGACGCGCTTGTGGCTGGTCACCACCAACGACAACCTGGCTTCCCTGCGATTCTGGCAGAAGCGCGGTTACGAACTGGTCGCGGTGCATCGCAATGCCATCGCCGCCGCCCGCCGCATCAAGCCGCAGATCCCCATCATGGGCCACCACGGCATCCCCATTCGTGATGAGATCGAGCTGGAAAAGTGCCTCTAATTCCGCCGCGAGCGCCAGATGCTTTCGGCGATGATCAGCAATACACCCAAGACGATGGCGTGATCTGCCAAGTTGGATACATTGGAAATCACGCCGGGTATCTGGTAATGGATGAAGTCGATGACATGCCCGTGCTGCAGGCGATCCAGCATATTGCCGATTGCGCCGCCGATGACCAGCCCAGTGGCGAAGGGCACGAGCCGCGCATCAGCCGCTGTCGCGCGCATGCCCAACAGCAAGCCCGCGATAATCAGCAGCGCCACCGCCAAGAAGACATCGCCAGCCATGGGCAAGATGCCAAAAGCCGCGCCCGTGTTGCTGATCAGGGTCAACTGGAAAACCGGCACCAGCGCAGGGATGGGCTGCATCGTTTCGTAGAACTGCAAGTTGCCCAGCGCCCACGCTTTGGTGGCTTGATCGATTGTGCTTGCCAGGCACAGCGCCGCTAGCAGAATCAGCCATTTTCGCATCGTGCACTCCCGCGTGGACAAATCATAACAAAGCCATTGTAGCAGGTTAGACGCGCATGACAGCCTACAGCGAATGGACATTGGCACAACAAAAAGCGCTCTGGCTGCAGCTGGCAGACGAAGCCTTGACGCGCTGGGACATTGATGCGCAGACGATTAACTGGCTGGGCTACAGCAGCAACGCCGTCTTCAAAGTGACAGCGGACGCGGGCGACTATGTGCTGCGGCTGCAGCCGGCCTGGCGTGCCAATGTGGCGCAGGTGCGCAGCGAATTAGCCTGGCTGCGCGCCATCCGCCATGCGAGCAGTTTGCAAGCGCCCTTTCCCATCCCCGCCGCTGGCAAACATGGCGATGCGCTGCTTGTCGAAATCTCCCATGCCCGGTTGCCGCCGCCACACTCTGTTTTGGCTTGCCTCTTTGAATTCATCCACGGCGAAAGCAAACCCGCCACAGCCCTGGGCTGCGCGGATGTCCACGCAATCGGGTATTATCTGGCGCAACTGCACACGCTGGCGCAGATCGATCCGCCCGCTGATTTTGATCGTCCGCGCTTTGATGCACAGGGACTTTTTGGTGGCGACTCGCCCTACGCAGCGCATCAGGCTAGCCAGGCGCTAACGATGGCACAGCGAGAAATCTGTGAGGCTGTCGCGCGGACAGTGGAAAATACTCTGTCGCAATTGAACCAGCGAGGGGCCGCTTTCGGGCTGATCCATGCCGACCTGTTGGCGAAGAATATCTTGTTCACCGATGCTGGCATTGCCGCGCTGGACTTTGAGCATTGCGCGTGGGGCTGTTATCTGTACGACCTTGCGCCATTGCTCTGGCAGCTCAAAGGCGAACGACCAGATGATTATGCCCAGCTGGAGGCGAGTATGTGGCATGGTTACACCGCGTCCTTAACCGGCGAGACGCCTCCGCGCGACTGCCTGGAGACCTTGATCGCCGCGCGTCAACTGGCATCGTGTCGCTGGCTGTTGAATAACCGCGACCATCCGCAGATCCGGGCATTGGCACCGGCGCTGTTGAGTCGGCGCATTGACGAGTTGCGCGACTTCTTGGCCTGCGGCAAGTTGCAGCGGCGCACAGCAACCTTATGATCCGGGCGCTCGTCTCGACTCGAAAAGCCGCTGCCTACCCGCTATATCTGTTCATGATGGCTGCGCAGGCTTTCGCGCTGACCATGGTTTTCACTGTCAACCTGGTGTATCAGGTGCAGCAGGTGGGCTTGAATCCGCTGCAGCTGCTATTGGTGGGCACGACCCTGGAGTTGACCGCTTTTCTGTTCGAGATCCCGACAGGCGTTGTAGCGGATGCGCACAGCCGGCGGCTTTCTGTCATCATCGGCTTTGCCTTGCTTGGCTTGGGCTTCCTGGTCGAAGGCAGCCTGCCGCTCTTCGAGGCGCTGCTGGTCGCCCAGGTGATCATGGGCTTGGGATATACCTTTCTCAGTGGCGCGACATCGGCCTGGATCGTCGATGAGATCGGGCAGGCGCGGGCGCCAAATGCTTTTCTGCGCGGCTCGCAGGTGTCACAGGTGGTCAGTTTCATCAGCATATTCGTCAGTGTAGCCATCGCCAGCTACAGCCTGCAAGCAGCCATCATCGCCGGCGGCATCGTGCTGGTTTGCCTGTCGCTGCTGCTGATGATCGTAATGCCCGAAGCCGGTTTTGTGCGGCGTCATCCCGAGGAACGCGAGAACTGGCGCGCCCTGTTCAGCACCTTTCGCGCGGGCATCGCCATGATTCGCGGCAGCCGATTCTTGCTGCTCATTCTGCTGGCGACCATCTTTCACGGTGCATTTTCCGAAGGCTTCGACCGCTTGTGGACGGCGCATCTGCTGGATAGCTTCCGATTCCCGCCCTTGGGAGACCTGGACCAGATCGTCTGGTTCGGAATCATCAGCGCGGT
>DAOUJB010000023.1:0-2180 GCA_034423155.1 Anaerolineae bacterium
TTCAGGAGCAGTTCCAGCATGGAAGAACGTATTACCGGAACGGTGAAATGGTTTAGCGCTGAAAAGGGCTATGGTTTCATCGAACAACAGCAAGGTCCAGACATCTTTGTCCACTATTCAGCCATCGACGGTGAGGGCTACCGCAGCCTCGATCAAGGCGAAACTGTCGAATTCACCATCACCGAAGGTCCAAAAGGGAAACAGGCGAGCCGGGTTCTACGCGTATAGTCCCGCCCGCATGGATCAATCCACCGCCCCTCGTATCGTTGATGCGAGGGGTTCTTTGATTCTAGGCATCGGCTACATCGGGCCGATGCGCGGCGGTCCGTGATATTGGTTCAGCAACGCGGCATCTAGGCTGCGCAGCGCCAGTTCCGTTTTCAGTTCTTGGTGCGCGGCGCTTTCCCATAAGTCGACAAATTCGCCGGGGTCGCTTTGCAAGTCATACAGCTCGCCCCGGTTGTGATTGTGATAGCGGATGAATTTGTAGCGCCCGTCAAAGTGCATGGTCGCGACCGAGCCACCGGGCAGGTCTAGCGCGTCTATGTATTCGCTGCGCACGAAATCGCGGTGCTGGTCGGGATCTTGCTCGCCCATAAGGATGGGCAGCAAAGACTTGCCGGTCATGGTTGGCGGTATCGCCAATGCGCAGATGTCCAGCAAGGTGGGCGCGATATCCGTCAGCTCGACCAGCGCCCGGCTGCTTAACCCCGCCGCAAACCGCTCGCCCCAAGACATGATCAATGGCACGCGCACCAGCCCTTCGTAAAACCGACAGCCTTTTTGGATCAAGCCATGGTCGCCCAGCATTTCGCCGTGATCGCTGGTGAAAATAATGACCGTGTTGTCGCGCTGCCCGCTGGCCTTCAGCGCCGCCATGATGCGCCCAACTTGGTCGTCTATCAGCTTGATCATGGCGTAATAGGCGGCGATGAGCGTGCGGGCATCGCGGGCACCGGCTGTATCGGCTTCGATGAGCGAACGCTGCGGCGACTGCGGCAATATAGGACTGTTGATATCCAGGTTATCCGGCTGACGCGCTTCCGATTGGAAGTCGATCTCCGCGAGTTTTGACTGCTGCGCCAGGTCGGTAGCGCGGAAGAGCGGCGGATGCACGGCAGACGGGTCGAATAGATCTCGGTACTGCTGCGGCGGATTAAATGGCGGGTGCGGGTCGTAGATGTTGACGCTGGCGAACCAGGGGCGATCGCGGTTGGCTTGCATGAACTCGATGATCTTTTCGGCGCACCAGGTCGTCTGATGCAGCTCGGCCGGCACGCCGCGCAGATCTTTGACCAGCTCGCCCAGGTCGCCGCCTTTGTCGCGCACCCAATCGGCATAATCGTGCCCGCTAGTCCAGTCGTCTCGCGGCGCGTGGCTGTACTGCCAATAGCTGTAGCCATCATCGGCGCGCTCTTCGGTTCGACCATAGGCGCTGGTGAGATGTAGCTTGCCGATAAGCCCGCAGGTGTAGCCGGCTTGCGCCAGGCAGCGGCTGATTAATGGCGGGAAGTCGGGGAAATGCGGATTGCCATTGCGGTTGACGCGCACGGCGCTGGGATACATGCCGGTCAGAAAGCTGGCGCGGCTGGGCGTGCAAATCGGACTTTGGCAATAGGCGCGCAGAAAGGCTGTGCCCTGCCCGGCCAGCCGGTCGATATGCGGCGTGGAGACATGCTCGTTGCCCAGCGCGCCGATCGTGTCATAACGCTGCTGGTCGGTGCAGATCCACAAAATATTGGGGCGGCGGTCCATGCTTGCCTCCGGAATCGGCGTCGATAAGGCATGGTAAGAGCAGAGTACCCCTCAACGGCTGCAGGGGCACAAGGTATCCGGGTCTGCCGCATAAGCCGCATTCTGTCCGTCCGCAGACGGGGAGACCATCTATCTGGGATCGGCGTCGCCACCGACCTCTCGCGGTGCACCCGGCGCTTTTTGCGGAAGGGGTCCCTCCACTGCGCCTGCTTCACCTTGCTCCCGATGGGGTTTGCCTGGCACACGACATTGCTGCCACGTCCGGTGCGCTCTTACCGCACCTTTTCACCCTCACAGCTTGCGCTGCAATCTGCTCTCTGTTGCACTTGCCGTCAGGTCGCCCTGCCCGGCCGTTAGCCGGCATCGTCACCCTGTGGAGTGCGGACTTTCCTCGACAGGCGCATGACCTGCCGCGATCTCCCTGG
>DAOUJB010000024.1:0-6785 GCA_034423155.1 Anaerolineae bacterium
TCATCGCCATCGGTGAAGGTTTGTTCAGTGCCATAGACCGACAAGGTTTCGGCATAGCTGGTCAGCCCTTTCATCGCCAGGCGCAAACCCAGCGACTCTTCGACCGAGCATTGCGTCAGCACGCCGGGGCGTCCGCTCTGCGTGCCCACGAGGATGGCCAGCGCGCACAAGGGAGCGGAACGCGCCACCCGCACGGTCGTTTCTACCTCGGCGAAACCGCGCAGAGCCGCTTCGGCCGCGTCGGCTGCCAGCAGCGCCGGGTGTTCGCGCCAATTGGTCACATGCGCCTGGTTGGCTGGCCTGCGGCGGATGCGCATCTTCGCCAAGCCCATCATCATCTCCAGCACGCTCATGTGTCGCATGATTTCGCAGAGCTTGGCGGGGGTGCAGCCCGCCACCAGCCGGGCGATTTCGGTTCGCGGCACATTGATATCGGCCAGCATGCGCGCAAAGGAATGCGCCGGCAGCGCCATGGCCTCGGACGCGATATCCAGATCAAGCGCATGCGCAACGATGAAGCGATCCAGCGCGTCAAAGTCCTCGCGGGGCAGCCCATCCATCTCCTGCACGCGGCCATCGCGCATGGTCAGGCTGGGCGCGGGGTCGTAGGGGCTGTCGGCGACGATCAAGCCGGCTTCTGACCAAGGCTCGACGAAGGTCTCTTTGTTGATGTTGCGCTGCGCCAGCAGGTCAAAGCGCTTGCTGCGTGTCATGGCGGCTGTCCCTTGCGCATCGGTTTGCGCCCGAATCTAGCACGGCTGGTGGCGTCTGTCGAATGGGCAGGTCATCGCTGTTTGCTCTGCTCAGGCTGCTTGCCGATGCATCCAAGCCCGAAGCGCAGCCACAACTGTGTTAAAATGCCTGCATATAACTCATACTGGCTACAATCCCAGCAGCCAACTACACGAGGAGATCGCGATGAAACGCCTGCTTTTGTTCTTTGCCCTGTTCACCCTGCTTGCCGTCCCCGCGTTGGCGCAGGACGCTCCCATCAATTGGCACAGGAAGCTCTGTCAGCAAGCTAGGGACACCTTGGATATGTACCTAAGCATTGTCAAGGAGACCAAAGATCTTTATGCAATACATGAATCGGCAGACACGACCAGTGAGCAGAATCTGGGTTTCGTAAACAAGGTGAGCTACATGGCCGATTTGCAAAGGAGTACTGCCAACTTCCTGGGTTACGTGGTGATGGGTTTTGATCCACTCCGGCGCTACGATGATGGTCCGACAACGTACGAACGCAATCTTAAAAGCCTAAACGACAGCCGTACGAATGCAGGAAAATCGATATTTGATGAGGATATTCGACATCCTGCAGTGGGCAGAGCCTACGATCTTGTCATCTTGAGTTCGCGGCTTGTTGAACTGCTTTGGGAATACAGACTGACATTCGAGTACTACGGCAGAGACTATGAGGATATTCGACATCCTTCATCTGTATGCTCAGCCACTTTTCCGATTGACATCGACTGATGCCCGATATCACCCCCGCTCGTTCTGTGTTCTGCAGGGCGGGCGGTCAATGACGCACGATGCCGACCAGCACGACGCCGAATAACCTCGACTCACTTGCAGGGCAGAGAGCGTAAAGGAGCCTCCCCGTGAAAAACCAGCGAATGAGCGAAAGTGATTTTATTGAAAGCAAAATACAAACCACCGCGCGGACCATGATAGAGGACCTCCATAGCGCGAGAGCAGCTTGCGACCGCGACCGATCCACAATAGCCATAGACCACATTGACGCTGCCATGACTAAAGCCCAAAGACTTCACATTCGAATCCTCGAAGAAGAACTTATTCGTCGGGAGTCCTATATACTTATAAATGCCATTATCTCCCTACTCGATAATCTAAAAACGTACTTAGATGCCCCAAACTACAAGTCTTTCGACAGGAAGAAGGCCACCGCCGAGTTATTAGGCAAAAATCTCAAAAGCATAAGTTTTCTCCAGAATATGATGCTTAGAGAGTACAACTCGCTATCCGAGGATGGCGACTGAACCCCCGATATCCGCTCGTTCTGTTCTGCAGGGTGGGCGTTTCGCTCTACCTTGCGCTTCACGCGCCTGCACAATCGCCACCACAGGGCAGGCAAGTCCACATAGACCAGCATCATCATCAGCACCAGCACCGATGCCACTACAGCAAGCGCATCTGTCCAGCAGACTCAGCAGCTTCACGCTCCCGCCGCGCCTTGTTCTCTCGATAATTCTGCAGATACAGGCGCATATGGGCTTTGAAGTGGCAACGCCGGCACAGCGCCACCAGATTGTCACGGCGATTGTCCTCAGGCTGAGCGTTGATGTGATGAACCGACAGGACGACCTTGCTGCCAGTCACAGGATGGGGGTGACCATTCCCGGCCCCGCACTCTTCACAGCGCCACCCCGCCTCTTGTCGCACCTGCAAGCTGATCTGTTTCCAGTTTGCGGGATACTCGCCTTTGTTCTCAGAAAATATTGACATATCGTCATTATATCAGCATCACCATCATCCGAAATCCGTAGCCCGCGCGTGGTGTTTTTTCGCCGCCCACAACCGTCCCGCGTCTGCTGCCTCGTCACGTTTATACTCCCGCCACACTAGCTGCCCCACCATCATCATCAGCATAATTCCCATGATGATGACGACCAGTCCAAACACCATCATGCCGATGCGCCACTGCTTTTGCGATTCGTCCATGATGCCCTCGCCTCTTTTTCACTCGCTTGAGTTCACATTGTATACTCACACGCTCGTCCTGTCCTGCGGGGCGGGCGGATCAACTATCAAATAGAGACCGCCATGAAACGCCTGATGCTGCTCTGTGCCCTGCTCAGGCTGCTTGCCGATGCATCCAAGCCCGAAGCGCAGCGAAAACGCTGCCAAATTGTTTGCATATGACACACACACTGGGCTACAATTTCAGCAGTCAACCACAGGGAAATCGCCATGAAACGCCTGCTTTTGCTCTTTGCCCTGCTCATGCTGGCGGCCGCGCCCACGCTGGTACAAGTCGAAACGCCCGACGAATGCGCCGCAAGGCTTGATGCCAATGTGCGAGTAAACACAATCGCAGAAGCAATCGACTGGCTTGACCGCGTAATGAGTGAATGCCTGCCGGACGAAACGCCAGCAGCCGAGGCAGCAGCTGCAGCGCCCGCAACAGTGACAGCAGACGATCAATGCATCATGATGTATTTGTGGAATAACGGACTTGGATGGGGCTGGATCCGCAGTGGCACAAATCCCGCCGATGCTGGCGAGCGCCTCGGCCGGCTCTATGTTGGCGACAGCATCTGCGCAACTGGCGAAGTGGTGGAATGGGTGGGCAAAGACTCTGGTGATTGGCAACAGGTCATCTACGAGGGCGAAGTAGCCTATGTATTCAATCAGTGGCTCAGAGACATGCCGCAAGCGCCAACGGCAACGCCAATACCAACTATTACACCATCTCCCACGCCTACAGCCGCCGATATGCCAGACCCACCCACTTCGGACGGGGAAACAAACGCTGTGCAGCCAGAGTCTGGCATTAGCCCATCGGAAGTGCAGCAATGGGCAGACATAGCGCACTTAATGAAATTGGAAATGCGACAGCGAAGATCCCACGCACAATCTTATTGCTCGCAAAGTAGCAGATATATGCAAGCAATCAGGGAATTGCAGAGATTGTGCGATCGCGGGTCAGCCGCAGCCTGCACAGCGTACGAAGTCAACGCTGGAGAGCAAGTCGAATCAGAGTCAGATTGCTAATCATGGGGCGGTCTTGCTAGCGCCGCTGAGCCTCGATGCGCTGGAAAGCCGCCCAGGCCCGCCGCCCCAGCTCATCCGTCAGCCGCTCGACATGCCAACTGCCGCGGGTCGGGTCGATGGTGCGCGTCAACTGTACTTCGTGCTGCAAGATTAGCTGGATATTGCGCGATAGTCGGCGCGAGAATGCGTCTTCAGCGGGCGCGTCAAAGGCAGCCAGCGTCATGCTGTCGACGCCGGCCAGCGCCGCGGCCGTCGCCTCGCAGGTCAGCCGCAGCAGGTTGTTGTGCGGGGACTCCGGCGATTTGTTGCGCGCGCCGCTGCGGGCATGCAGCTGGAGTGTCTGCGCGGATTCGCTCGCGCCGAAAGCCCGCGTCAGCTGCGCCCACAGCGATTTGACCGCGCGGAATTTGGCGATCTGCATAAAGAAATCTTCGCCGATGCACAGCGTTACATGCAGCCTGGGCGCAACTATTTCGGCGGACAGTCCGCGCCCCAAGAGACCGCGCAAGATATCTGCGCCAGCCGCCAAAACGAAAGCCAGTTCTTGAACGGCGTCCGCGCCATTTGCATGTTGCTCGGCTGTGCTGATGCCCACGCAGCCCAAAGCCGGCGAAACAGCCTCAGCCACAGAAAAACGATCGGCCAGCGCAGCATAATCAGCGCTTGGCGAGCCGATGCAGCCGCGCAGATTCGCCATTTCTTGTGCGCTGCGGGTGGCGCGCAGCCAGTCGAATACAGCCGCATCCGCCGCAAAGACGGGGTACTGCGCCAGATCGATATCCGCCAGCGCCATGTCCAGGTCAGCGGGCGTTTGCAAGCGCGGTCCCCCAGCCAGCGCAATGGCCGTCTGCCCGTTCGCCAGCGCATCTTGCAGCACCAGGTTGAACTCGCGCGGCTCGTCTATGTTGATTTCTTGCGCGATCAGCCAATTCCCCCTAGACGCGCGCGGATACGAGGCATCCCCCAGATCACTGGGAAAATGCGGCGCAGCGGGGTGGGGCAGCGGATGAATGCTGATGCCTTCTGCCGTGCGGGTTACGAGGCTTTCGGGCTCTGCATCCACCAGCGAATCGCGCAAGGCAGCCAGCCATTCGTCATAAGTGCTGGGCGAGAACTCGGCGAAGAAATCGGCGCTCACCAGCTCACCCACAGCGAAAGCGGACCGCGGAACGAGATATTGCGCGTGTAGTCGATAGCTTGCCCCTCCACCAGGCGCAGCGATGGCCGTTCTGCAACCAGCGTCTCCAGCAAGATGCGCATTTCCAGGCGGGCCAGGGGCGCGCCCACGCAATAATGTATGCCATAGCCAAATGCCAGTTGCTCTTTGAGGTTGTCGCGCGTCAGGCAGATGACATCGGGCTCGGGGAAGAGCGCGGGGTCGCGATTGGCGGCATTCAGCATCAGCAGCAGGTTCGCGCCAGCCGGGATGTCGACGCCGCCGATGACGCTGGCTGCGGTCGACAGCCTGCGCCAGGCACAAACCGAAGGATCGTAGCGCATCATTTCTTCCAGCGCCTGCGGGATGAGCGCGGGCTGTTGGCAAAGCGTCTGCCAAAGGCTGTGGTCTACCCCCCTCGGTCCCCCCAAATCATTGGGGGGAAGGTCTTGCCGAGATTCAGCTTGTCTTTGCCTCCCTCCATCCTGATGGGGGGACTGAGGGGGGTTGCCCAACAGATGCAGCAAGGCATTGCTCAGCTGCGCGGTGGTCGTCTCGTGCCCGGCCACCAGCAGGGTGATCATGCAGCTGGCGATCTCGTTGAGGCTCAGCACGCTGTCATCGCCAGCCCGCATGCGGATGAGATCACTGGTGAGATCGTCGCCGGGCGATTGTGCTTTGTCCGCCACCAGCGCCACCACATAGCGCCAGAATGGCACCAGGTCCGCGGTCATTTCCAGCTGTTCTTCGGCGCTGGGACGCCCGTAATAGAGCTTGATGCGGCTGCTCGCCCAGGCTTTGACCTGCGGCACATCGGCTTCTGGCACGCCCAACACAGCGAAGAGCACCTGGGCGGGATAGGTATAAGTCAGCGCAGACACAATATCGAGCGGCGGCGAGACCAGCTGCGCGACAGCATCACGGGCGATCTGGCCGATGATAGGCGCGAAGCTGCTCATGCGGCGCGGCGTGAACAGGCGGTTGACCAGGCTGCGGATGCGGGTATGCCCCGGCGGCACATGGTTGGAAAGCACGGGCTCGGGCCTATAGTCGCCAGCCGCAAGCAGTCGCTGCACCGCGTCCGAGAAGGGCACGATGGGCGTGATGGTGTTGGCGGCGCTATAACGCTGGTGGTCGCGGAAGATCGTCTTGATGTCGGCGTGGCGCGTAACCACCCAATAGTCGATGGCCGGGCTGTAGAAGACTGGCTGCCCCTGTTGGGCTTGAGCGAGCGCGGGGAATGGATCGCGCAGGTCGAGCGGGTCGAATGCGGCCAGGTCAAGGTGGGGACAGGCGGATCGGGTTTCCATACTGAAACTATTGTACACGCGCTGGACTATTCGGGCAGCGACCGATTCTCCACGCTGCGCACAGCACAGCCTTTCGTCGCAAAGCTGTTATCAAACCCTCTGTGTACTCCGCTTTTCTGGTCGTACTCGGCGGTAAAAGAATAGGCTGCGATTGCCCTGGGTCACTCGCCAAAGCCCGCGTGTCTTTATGTCCTTTGTGCTGTACTATCCTATCAGCCTGCTCTGCCCTGCTCTGTCTGGTTCACAAGATGCCGAACGCCCGCACACTTCACGAATGCCTGGTCTTGGTTGCGAAAGGGCAAGTTGTAAGCGCTGTTGGAATTAAACGGCGAGGCTAGGTAAATCAGGTCTATCGACTCATCTGGCAATGCTGCGCTGTCGATCAGCACATTCAGGCAGTCATCAGCGTACAGTGTCCGATTGCGCGCAGGTCTGGCTCGCAAAGATTGTCAAGGACGAGTTTGGGCGATTCAGCCCCGCTTTTCAAGCCGATCAAGTCGGGCTATGATGTCATCCAGCGTCTCAAGTATGCTTTTGTGCGCGGTCTCTGATGCAGCACGAACTGATTCAATCTTCTCAGT
>DAOUJB010000025.1:0-4941 GCA_034423155.1 Anaerolineae bacterium
TGTCGCCCAGCTTGAGCTCCAGCGCATGTTCTTCGCCCGCCGCCAGGTACATGACGATGCCGATATAGCGCCTGCCCGTGTGGTCGGCTTGATGCTCGATCGTCTGCCAGAAGCGATGCCGCAGTTGTGACGGGACGCCCGCCGCCACAAGCCCGGCCGGCCGCACGACGCTGGGCACGGGATAGGCGCTCAAGCCGATGTCGGGCGTGAATGTATCCAGCTTCTCGCTGTCGATTGCCCGCCAGCTATAATTGCGCGGGTCGTCCAGCAGCGCCTGGATGCGCGCCGGTTCTTTGATATCGATATGTGGCAGCAATTTCATTATGAACGCCCCTTGGAAAAGTATGAATCAACGACAGAAAAATGAACCTGCCGAGTGCACCGAGAAAAACCTTCTTTGTGTCCATTGCGCCTTCGTGTCCTCTGTGGTTCATATCGGGCGAGTCACCGCCTCGCCCCTACAACGAATCTATTTCGAGCGAGTCACCGCCTCGCCCCTACGACAAATCTATTTCGGGCAAGATCATACCTCCCCCCGACCCGACGGGGGGACTGAGGGGGGTCGCAAATACCGTTCAAAATAGGGCAGCATGAACGGTTTGCGCCGCCCTTTGAAATGCAGCACAGCCGCGTTTGGATAGTGCCCGGACATATCGGCGGCTCGCCGGGTAGAAAAGTTGTAGCGCGCGCAGGGCAAAAAGCGAATGTCGATTTCGCCCAGCCGCCAGTCGAAGGCATCGTCCCGCTCAAAATCGGCATCGCTGAACATCTCGCGCAGGGCATCCTGGTCGCCGCCCCAAACGCCGTCCGCGTCCAGCGCCAGAAATCGCGCCAGCCAACCTTCGTGAAAAGCCGCCGCATCCGCCAGAAAATCGCCATGCGCGAAGTTGATGCCCGCGTTGATGGGCCACTTCTTGTCGCCCGCCCGGCAGGTCAATGCCACAGCAAAGTCGTCGGCGAAGACATGCGATAGATCGCCGTTGACCAAAATATCGTTGTCCAGGAAGACGACATGCCCGGTCGCTCCTCGCAGGTAGGCCAGCCAGGCGCGGGCGCGCGCGAGCATAGGCGCTTCTGCATCCAGCGGCAGCCGCAGGATCTCAGCGCTCGTCTCGGGCGGAAAAAGCGTGTGCCGGTCGGTGAGGATGACCTGGTGGCAGTCGGGATGAAAATGCCGCGCAGACCCAAACATGGCAGCCATATAACGATGCGGCTCGGTCACCGTGATGGTCGATGTCGTCTCGTGAATGCGCTGCATGGTGGCATCGCTGACATCCATGTAGAAGGCGACGAATGTCAGACGGCCGCTCAAAACAGCCGCTCCAATTCGCGCATCAAGTCTGCCTTATGCTCGAAGCCGATGCCCGGCGTCTGCGGCGGTTGGATGCGCCCGTCCACCACCGGGATATCATCGCCGAAACCGCCAAATGGCTGGAAGACATGCGGATAGCTTTCGTTGCCGTGCAAACCCAAGCCGGCCGCGATATGCAATGCGAATTGATGACCGCCATGCGGGATGCAGCGCCGCGCCGACCAGCCATGCGCCGCCAGCATCTCCAGCGTGCGCAGGTATTCGACCAAGCCATAACTCAGTGCGGGGTCAAACTGCAAGAAGTCGCGCTCAGGACGCATGCCGCCGTAGCGAATCAGATTCTGCGCGTCTAGCGTGGAAAACAGATTCTCGCCCGTGGCCAGCGGCAAGTCTGTCGCAGTCGCCAACGCCGCATTCAAGCGATAATCCAGCGGGTCGCCCGGCTCTTCGTACCAAAACAAGTCGTAGGCTTCCAGCGCCTCAGCATATTCCAGGGCGCGCTTGAGGTCGAAGCGGCCATTGGCGTCCACAGCCAGATTCTGCCCCGCGCCCACCACATCCAGCGCCGCTTCGATGCGCCTCCGGTCATCGTCCAGCCCTGCCCCGCCAATCTTCATCTTGACTGTGCTGTAGCCCATATCCAGATAAGTC
This sequence comes from Anaerolineae bacterium, assembly GCA_034423155.1. Lineage (GTDB taxonomy): Bacteria > Chloroflexota > Anaerolineae > Aggregatilineales > Phototrophicaceae > UBA6055. The sequence goes on from DAOUJB010000025.1 coordinate 1,964, forward strand.
TTCAATTCGTCCTGCAGCCCGCGGATGTCCTTGCCAGGATAATAATAGCCGCCCGCCGCATACACAAAGACATCTTCATCGACCGCTCCGCCCCGATAGCGCTCGCCCAGCAGCCGATACAGCGGCAGCCCTTCGATCTTTGCGACCAGATCCCAAAGCGCCATATCCAGCACGCCCACCGCCACCGAGCGTTCGCCATGCCCGCCCGGCTTCTCGTTCGTCATCATGATGTCCCAAGCCTTGGCGGGGTCGAAGTTCGCGCCATCGTCCGTCAGCAGCGACTCGGCATCGGCAGCCAGCAGGCGCGGGATAAAGCGGTCGCGCAGCAGCCCGCTCTGGGAGTAGCGCCCGTTGGAGTTGAAGCCATAGCCAATCAGCGGCTTGCCATTGCGAACCACATCGCTACGGATACCGACAACCGAGACGGTCATCTGCGAAAAGTCGATGAAGGCGTTGCGGATGTCGGACTTAATGGGCACGACGCGCTCGGCGATGCCAGTGATTTTCATGCGCTGCTCCTCCAGGCTTCGCGGCGATTGTGCGTGGGCAACTGGTCGCCCAGTGTGCCACGATGTTCAGGCGCTTCGTATTGCGCGAAGAATTCGTCAAGCTGCTGCGTCATGCGCGCCACGCGGTTTTGCTGCGCCGGGTCGTCGATCAAATTCAGCGTCTCGCGGGAGTCGCCGAGCAGTTCGTGCAGCAGATTCTCGCCACCAGCATAGCGCTTCACCAGTTTGTAATGCCGATCGCGGATGACGCGCGTGGGACCATATTCTCCGAAATAACGATCGCGCCAGTCTGCCTCTTCTGCCTGCAAAACCGACCGGAAACTCCGACCTGGAAAAACGCCGGGATCGACTGGCAGCGCGCCCGCAAAATCCAGCAGCGTCAGGTGCAGGTCGCAGTGCGTTACGAATTCATCGCGCCGCGCGCCTGCGGGGATCATTCCCGGCAGCTTACATATCAGCGGCACGCGGATGGACTCGTCCAGCATATTCAGCGGCTGGCTGCCATTGCCTTTGCCCCAAATGCCATGATGCCCCAGGCACAAGCCATGATCCGATGTGTAGACGACCAGCGTATTGTCGCCCTCCTGCTGCGCATCTAGCTCGTCCAGCAAAGCGCCGACGCCCTCGTCGATCATGCTGACAGCGGCATAATACTGCGCGCGCGTCTCTTGCGGGTCATCTGGCGCGCCCGGACGCTTGGTCGGCTCTCCGAATGGGTATGGCGCGTCATCAGGCATATCAGCGAAATTGGCATTCCGATACTGCGCTGCCCAGCGCTCGCTGCGGTCCCGCCAGGGGCTGTGCGTGGTCGCGTAACCAACAAACAGAAAGAACGGCTTGTCCCTGTCCCGCCCGCGCAGAAAGTCGAGCGCGGCTTCGTTGATGATGCGCGTGTCTTGCCCGCGGCGGCTGCGCAGCACGCCCTGGTCGCTGTACAGGTTGTCTCCGCCGAAGTTCTTGGGAGTCTTTCGCCAGGCGCTGTACCAATAGTCAAAGCCGTCTTTGGGCGACTCGCCCGCGCCGCAATGCCACTTGCCACACAGCGCCGTTTCGTAGCCAACAGCTTGCAGGCGCTGCGCCAGCGTGGGGATGCCCGCCAGCCAGTCGGTGGCGCCCACAGCCGCGTCATCTTCGGCGAGGTGGTCGTGCACGCCATGCTGCGAAGGGTAGAGCCCCGTCCAAAACGAAGCCCGCGCTGGCGAACACACCGGGCAGGGCGTGAAAGCGTTTTCCATCTGCGTGCCCGTCTCCGCCAGATAAGTCAGCGCAGGCGCGATGATCTCGCGGTTGCCATAGCTGGGCAATGCCCATTGCGCGTGGTCGTCGCTGAAAAAGACGATGATATTGGGCGGCATGCGCGGCTCAAGCAAGGCTGACGCCGACAAAAGGATTCTCGCGCGCGATATAGTCGTCCAGTTCTGTTGTTTCGCGCTGGAAGAATGTTTGGGCGGCGGGGGCGCGGCTGCCGGGCTGGATGTCGATTCCCCGGTGCCGCAAGATGTGCTTGGCAGAGGCCGGGAAGCCGTGCGCGACCATCACATCATAGAAAGACAGCAGCGCCTCTTGCGCGGCAACCCGCACTTCCGCCGGCAATGTCATATCACAGACCTGGGCGCACAGCTCGGGCGCGACAATAGGCATCCAGCCACAGAATCCACAACCGCCCGCGTCCATGGATGCTGGCAGCATGCGCAAATTGGCTTGATAAATCTTGAGGGGGCTGCCGGCGCTGGCAGCGATCTTGGCGCGGAATGTGTTCAGCTGGCGGCTGGTCTCTTTCATGAAGAAGTAGCGTCCGCTGGCTGCGGCCTCCGCCACTTCCGCTGGCGTCAGGAGTCGGTGCTCTGGCTCGGGCAGCTCATAGATGCCCAGTCGGACATGCGCGGGCAGACGCTGCGCGATTTCCAGCAACTGAGCGCCCAGGTCTTCTGCGCTGGGCAGCAATGACAGCGCCACCACCACAATATCCGTGCCCTGCTCATAGATGCGCTGCAAGCTGCGCGCTTGCTGCTCCAGCGTCGCGCCGAAGTTGCCGACTGTCGCCAGGCGCATATTCCCGCGTGGATGCTGGGCGACAAATTGCGCGACCTGGCGGCGTTCTGCATCGTCCAGCAGCAGCATTTCACTGGCTTGCCCAAGCGCCAAAATGCCGGGCAAATCCAACGCGGCATAGTGGTCCAGCATGGCACCGATTGCCGCCAGATCGAGGCGATCATTTTCGTCAAAAGCAGTCAGCAGGATGGGCAGCGCGCCATCGCGCAGGCACAACTCAGGCATGTCAGGTTCCCCGGTGATTTAACAGCGATGCCATCAGTTTACCCGCGATAGACAGGTGAAAACAAAAACGATGTCGGCACGCGGATTATTTGCATTTTGAGCGCGACTGGGTATGCTATTCAAGGCTACAATCTGATCCATGCCACGTTTGCCGCGTGGCGAAACATTCGTAATCCTGTATAGGGAGGATAG
>DAOUJB010000026.1:0-6618 GCA_034423155.1 Anaerolineae bacterium
AGACGCTGAAATCCGCGGATTTACTGAGGCGCGTATTCACAGAGCATGGCATTGACCTGGATGCCGCGGACAGCGTGCTCTATTGCAATTCCGGCGTCTCGGCGACCTATGGCATGCTGGCGATGGAAGTGGCGGGCGCGAAGAATCTGCGGATTTATGATGGCTCATGGAAAGAATGGGGCGGCGACGAATCCACGCCCAAGGCGCGCTAGGCAGGGTGGCGCTGTTCTGGAGAATTGCGGTGATTGGGTCTTCCGACGCGTTCGCCACACACATTATGTAAGACCCTGGCGTTTTGCAGTGTCAAACAAAGTGTGAGCCAAGCCAGCGAAAGGAACCGCAGTGGAGATCACGGCTTACCAGGATGCCGCCGCATTTGACGAGCTTGCGCATGAATGGAATGCGCTGTTGGGGCGCGCGCCGATCGATTGCGTCTTCTACACCTGGGAGTGGCAGAAGACCTGGTGGAATGCCTATCAGCCGGGCGAGTTGCTGATTTTGACTTGCCGCAACAACGACAAACTCGTGGGCATCGCGCCGCTCTTCATCACCGAGTCGGCGCGGGGCAAATCGACGCAAATCATCGGCTGCGTCGATGTGACGGATTATCTGGATTTCATCATCGATCGCGATCATTTGCAACCAGCGCTGGCGGCCTTTGCCGAATTCTTGTATGACCAGCGCGCCAGCATCGGCCTGCTAGATCTATGCAATATCCCCGCCAATTCGCCGACGCGACAGCTCTTGCCCGGTCTGCTGGCGGAGCGGGGATTCGCTGTCGAAGTCGAGCAGCAGGAAGTCTGTCCCGTCATCAGCCTGCCGGGCGATTGGCGCAGTTATCTGGCATCGCTGGACAAGAAGCAGCGTCATGAAGTCCGCCGCAAAATCCGCCGCATCCAGGGCAGCGAACGCGAAGTCGACTGGTATATCGTCAATGGGCAGCACGACCTGTCTGGCGAGATTGACACATTCGTGCGCTTGATGGCGGCCAGCGACCCGGAAAAAGAGCGATTCTTGCAAGACGCGGGCAACCAGCGCTTCTTCCGCGCGATCGTGCCGCTGATGCAAGAGCGTGGCTGGCTGCAGCTGAACTTTCTGACTGTGGATGATGCCCCCGCCGCCAGTTACATCAACTTCTTATATGGCGACCGCGTCATGGTTTACAACTCCGGGCACGCCCATCAGACCTATGGCGACCTCAGTCCGGGCATCGTGCTGCTGGCGTACAATATCCGTCATGCCATCGAGCAAGGTTTTCAATATTACGACTTTCTGCGCGGCGATGAAGCATACAAATATCGCATGGGCGGGCGCGATACCGCCGTGATGAACATCCGCGCGGACTAGGCGAAAACCGTGCCGCTCGAGCGCATCGCCTTCATCAGCGTGCACACCAGCCCGCTGGCGCCTATGGGTGGCGCGAAGACCGGCGGCATGAATGTGTATATCGGCGAGTTGGCGCGCGAACTAGGCCGGTTGGGCCTTCAAGTCGATATCTTCACGCGGCGCAGTTCGCCTTTCGAACCGGAAATCGATCATACGCTGGGCGAAAATGCGCGCGTCGTCTACTTGAAAGCCGGTCCTGTCCAGCCGCTTTCGCCCGACGAGCACTATCCGCATCTGTCGGAGTTCACCGCCAGCCTGATCGCTTTCGCCACGCTGCACAACCTGCGCTATGACATCGTCTACAGCCATTATTGGCTCAGCGGCTGGGTGGCGGCTAAGCTGAAAGAAACCTGGGGCATACGCTTCGTGCACATGTATCACACGCTGGGCTTGATGAAGCAGCGTATCGAAGAGAATGCCTTGACCCAACCCGACCAGCGCGTGCTTACCGAAATGCAGGTGCAGCAGGCAGCCGATCGCATCATCGCGGCGACTCCCGCCGAACAAGCGCAGTTACGATGGTTATATCGTGCGCCTCGAAGACAGATCATTGTGATACCGCCGGGCGTGGATCCCGACCGATTCCAGCAGGGCGATTCGCGTTCTGCCGCGCGCGCCGACCTCTGCCTGCAGCCGGCGGTCGAGATGCTGCTTTTCGTCGGTCGCATCGAGCCGCTTAAAGCAGTCGATACCATTCTGGAAGCCCTGCATGCCTTGCGAGAGCGCGCGCCCGATCTGCTGCGCCGCTTGCATTTCATGATCGTCGGTGGCGACCTGCGCGACCGATCGAACCGCGAGATGACTCGCCTGCAAACCCTCAGCGTCAAGCTCGGTATCGACCAGCTAGTTAGTTTCGTCGGCGCCAAAGAACAATCACAACTGCCGCGTTATTATCGCGCAGCCACCGCCGTGATCATGCCATCGGATTACGAGTCGTTTGGCATGGTGGCGCTGGAAGCCATGTCATCGGGCACGCCGGTCATCGCCTCGCAGGTGGGCGGCTTGCAATTCTTGGTGCGCGACCAGGAAACTGGCTATCACATCCCGACTCGCGAACCGATCTCACTGGCGGATTGCATCATCGAACTGCTGAGCGATTCTGCCCGCGCCGAAGAGATGGGAGAAAGCGCCGCCCGCATCGCGCAAGATTATGCCTGGCCGCGCATCGCCCAGCGCTTGCTGCAAGTCTTTGAAAATGTCTCGGGGCAGGGTCGCAAGCAGCCCTAGCCGCCATAAGAATTGGGGATATCGGCCACGCGCGCCGCGATATACGGGCTGGCCAGCATGTGCTCCAGCGCGTCGTCTTCCGCCACCAGCGTCTGACCCTTGTGATAGAGCGTGTCGTTGAAACCATCGTAGCGATAACGCCGATCGACCCAGCCATGCAGGTTGTGCTGGAAGAGCACATGAAATTGGATGGACTCGTCTTCGGCGAAGAGGTCTTCTTGCAAGATCCAGACGGGCGCGTATTGTTCCAGATGCGGGCGCGCTTTGGCGTCCCGTTTGCGCTTGAGATCATCGACTGTCGACATGTCTTGTCCTCGCGAGCGGCTGGCGCATTGGCATTACGATAGCGGCGCTCGGCGCGAATTGCAAGCGTTTTCGTGCCGCCCATCCCTCGCCCCTGTATTTGTCGCGCACTTTCCGCTAGACTCCGCGCTTGTTCTAAAAACAGCATGGCGGAGCGTGACGATGGCGTTGTCTGGCGTAAACAAAGTGGTCCTGGCATACAGCGGCGGGCTGGATACTTCGGTGATCGTGCCCTGGCTGAAGAACAACTATGGCTGCGAAGTGATCTGCTTTTGCGCCGACCTCGGGCAAGAAGAAGAACTGGACGGCTTGGAAGAAAAGGCGCTGGCTTCGGGCGCGTCGAAGCTCTATGTCCGCGATCTGCGCGAGGAATTTCTGACCGATTTCGTCTTTCCGACCTTGCGCGCCGGCGCAGTCTATGAACGCGAATACCTGCTGGGCACTTCTTTTGCGCGGCCGCTGATCGCCAAGCACATGGTAGAAATCGCCGAGCGGGAAAAAGCCGATGCTGTCGCGCATGGTTGCACGGGCAAAGGCAACGACCAGGTGCGCTTTGAAGTTTCGACCATGGCGCTGAATCCCAAGCTCAAGACGATCGCCCCCTGGCGCGAGTGGGATATCCGCAGCCGAGAAGACGCGCTGGCTTATGCCGAAGAATTCCGCGTGCCCGTTTCTCACACCGAAAAAGACATCTACAGCCGCGACCGCAATATCTTCCATCTGTCGCACGAAGGCGGCTTGCTGGAGAACCCCTGGAACGAGCCGGAAGAGCGCATGTTCCAGCTGACGCGCGATCCGCAATCTGCGCCGGACGAAGCGGTTTATATTGAAATCGGATTCGAGCAGGGCACGCCCGTCAGCCTGGATGGCGAGGCAATGGGCGTGGTCGAGCTCTTCCAGACATTGAACAGACTGGGCGGCGAGCATGCCATCGGGCGCATCGACCTGGTGGAAAATCGGCTGGTGGGCATGAAGAGCCGCGGCGTGTACGAGACGCCCGCTGGCACCATCATCCATCGCGCGCATCAGCTGCTGGAAAGCATCTGCCTGGACAAACACACCATGCAATACAAGGACATCATCGCCCCCAAGTATGCCGAACTCGTCTACAACGGCATGTGGTACAGCACGCTGCGCGAGGCGCTGGATGGCTTTGTGGCGGTGACGCAAGCGACAGTCACGGGCAGCGTGCGGCTGAAGCTGTACAAAGGCAATATCATCGTGGCGGGCCGCAAAAGCCCCTATAGCCTGTATCGCGAAGATTATGCTTCGTTCGGCGAAGAAGATGTCTACAACCAGCAAGACGCGCACGGCTTCATCCAGCTTTTCGGCTTGCCTATCAAGGTCGAGGCCATGCTGGAGGTCGAAGGCGGTGCCACGACTGACTATCGCCGCCCCGATTACAGCCGTTTCAAACGCGATTAGGGACTGGCAGCGATGAGTCTGTGGGGCGGGCGCTTCAGCGAGCCAAGCGATGAAGATCTGCGGCGGCTGAACGACAGCATCGGCTTTGACCGCGCGCTGTATGCCGAAGACATCGCCGGCAGCATCGCCTATGCGCGGGCGCTGGTTGGCGCGGGCATCCTCTCGCAAGCTGAAGCGCAGACGATCGTCAACGGACTGCAACAGATTCACGATGAATTCGACAACGACGCCTTTGCCTTGCAACCCGGCGATGAAGACATCCATACCGCTGTCGAACGGCGATTGATCGAGTTGGTCGGCGCTGTCGGTGGCAAGCTGCACACCGGGCGCAGTCGCAATGACCAGGTCGCGACCGACTTCCGCCTGTGGTCGATGAAGGCTGTCGACCGGCTTGCGGGCGATCTTCGGCAGCTGCAAACCGCGCTGGTGGAAATGGCGGAGCGGCATATCGACTGTGTCATGCCAGGCTACACGCATATGCAACCGGCACAGCCCATCACCGCCGCGCATTGGTTGCTGAGCTACTTTTGGATGCTGGAGCGCGATGTCGACCGCTTGGCAAAGGCCCGAGAAAGAATGGCGGTCTGTCCTTTGGGAGCGGGCGCGCTGGCCGGCACGCCGCTTTCTATAGATCGGCAGGCGCTGGCGAAATCGCTGGGCTTTGAACGAGCCAGCGAAAATAGCCTGGACGCCGTCAGCGACCGCGATTTTGTCGCCGATCTGCTCTATGCCTGCGCCCTGTGCGCCGCGCATTTGAGCCGCCTGGCCGAAGATATTCTCATCTATTCCAATCCGGCTTTTGCGTTCATCAGCCTGGACGACCGCTACAGCACTGGCTCCAGCTTGATGCCACAGAAGCGCAATGCCGACCCGATGGAGCTGATGCGCGGCAAGACCGGCCGGCTGATCGGCAACCTGAGCGGCTTCTTGTCTACATTAAAGGGCTTGCCCAGCGGCTACAACAAAGACCTGCAAGAAGACAAAGAAGCGCTTTTCGATTCGCTGGATGCGCTGGCGCGTTTGCTTCCCGTGATGAGCGCGACCATCCGCAGTTTGCAGATCAATGCCGAGAAAATGGCGGCGGCGCTGACCGAAGACCTGCTGGCTACCGACCTGGCCGATTATCTGGTGCGCAAGGGTCTGCCTTTTCGGCAGGCGCACCATGCTGTGGGCGCGGTCGTGCGGCGCGCGGCGGAGCTGACGATGGACTTGTCGGCGCTGCCATTGGCGGAACTGCAAGCTATCAATCCGCTCTTTGCAGCCGATGTCGCAGCGGTTTTCGACTTTGAACAGTCGGTTGCGCAGCGGCGGAATCTTGGCGGGACAGCGCCGGAAGCGGTCAAAAACCAGATTGCCGAGGCAAAAGCGCGGCTGAACCATTGACTTTGCCAGCCAATGAGCGTCTAACCCTTGACAGGGCGCATGAGACAGGGTAGGTTATGCGTTGCAACTGCGCGGAAGAGGCAATCATGCGCGAACGAACAAGCGGCATCCTCATTCTCGTCCTTCTTGTCGTCCTCGTGATTATCAGTGGACTCTAAGGGCTTGGGCGGGCACAGCGCAGCGAAACAGCGGACAACAGCCTCCCAAGCCACGGGAGGCTTTTTTGTTTAGCAGAGGGTAGCAGGGCGATGAAAACGATCGGCGCGCGACACATGAGCAGGCAATGCAGGCCAACTGCGGCTGGCGGATGCTGCGGCGCGCTGTCTACCAACGCTTGTTTTGTGCCCATCGGTGGTGTGAAGCAAGCGTTTTCTGTTTATTGGGCTTGGACCGCGGGGAAGCGAACATGAGTGCAGAATGGATCTGGCGCAACGGCGAATTTGTGAAATGGGACGAGGCGACTGTGCATGTCAGCGCCCATGCCTTGCATTATGGCTCGAGCGTGTTTGAAGGCATCCGCGCCTATAGCACGCCCGACGGAGCCGCCGTTTTCCGCCTGCGCGAACACAGCGAGCGGCTAATCCATGGCGCGCGCATCATGCGCATCGACCACGACAACAGCGCCGAGTCGCTGGATGCCGCCATCCTCGAAACCGTGCGCCGCAACGGCCATGAATCTTGCTACATACGCCCCATCATCTTCCGTGGGGCTGGGGCGCTGGGGCTGGAAGGGCGCAACAATACCGCGACCGAGACCGTCATTCTCACTTTCGAATGGGGGCGCTATCTGGGCGCGGAAGCGATCGAGCAGGGCGTCGATGTGCAGATCAGCAGCTTCCGCCGCATGGCGCCCGACACGCACATGGCGCTGGTGAAAGCGGGCGGCAATTATGT
>DAOUJB010000027.1:0-1734 GCA_034423155.1 Anaerolineae bacterium
CAAGAATGCATCGAGTTCGCCCAAGCCATCGTGGACGGCGCGCCTTCGCCCGTGCCAGCCGAGCAGTCCATGCAAGTCATGCAGGTGCTCAACGCCATCTACGAGAGCGAGAAAACAGGACGGGAAGTGCTCTTATAAGAGCGCGCTATTGAGGGTCTACCCCACCCCCAACCCCCTCCCCGAAGCATCAGGGAGGGGGGGCGCATTCAGAAAAGCTGAATTCTGATGCTCAATTTCTTACAGATTGGCAATGATCGCAGCGGTTTCTCGACGAGTCACCCTTCTCCATTGATATGGGGAAGGGCCGGGGATGGGGTAGAAATGCCAATGTCCCTATTGTTGCAGCGTATTGCGAAGGCTAAACCTCTGTGCCTCTGTGTCTCTGTGGCAATCATGCAAAGATAATCGCAGCGCTGATTCTCGTCATTGCGCTGGCGGGCTGCGGGACGCTGGAAACCTCGCCCACGCCAATTCCGCCCAAAGCGGGTATGTGGACGCTGCGCTTCCATGGCGAATGCGCCGGGCGCGAAGCCGAAACCGTGCAGGTAACGCGCTTTGACGAGGCTGAAATCGCCTTTGACGACTTCCGCCTGCTGCGCGATGCGACTGGGCAATACACAGGCAGCGCCAACTTCATCGCGCCCATGCCTGTCGATGGCCGCGAAATCGGCTATATCATCAGCTACAGCCTAAAGCCCGCAGCGGATGGCTATTCCGGACAGCAACTGGTGATCGAAGGCGGCGGACATGGCATAGGCTGCCCGGTGCGGCTGGTGCAGCGAGAAACCGCGGGTCCATGAGCTATCGCAAGACTCCCCAGCCTCTGCTGCCCAAGACGAAACCGCCCGTCCAGCGGGGCGCGCCCGATATCTACCCCAGCCACCCGATCGCCAGCGGCGAGATCCAGCAAGGCTACGAGAGACTGGGGGCGCAAATCGGCGGGCGTCCACTCGTGCTGATCGATGGCTATGCCGGCGTGCTTTGGGACGCTCTGCGCGCGGGGCTGGAGGCGGCGGGCGTGCAAGCGCGCTGGTTCGACACCGAAAGCTGCCTGCTTGCAGAAGCCGAGATTGACGCCCTGCTGGCCGGCTGCTTGGGCGGCGATGATCCGCTCTTCGGCAGACGTTTCCCGGGCGAATTGGCCGACTTTTTTGATGCAGCGGCCTTGGCGCGCACGAAAGCCCTCGTTGAAGAGTCGGCCCAGCCCGTCATCATTTATGGCGCAGGCGCATTCCTCTTCGGCGAAGGCTGGCGCGTCTATATCGACCTGCCCAAAAACGAAGCGCAATATCGTTCGCGGGCTGGCGTCTATCGCAATCTCGGCGCAAGAGCCAGCGCGGACGCCAAGGCGCAATACAAGCGCATGTACTTTGTCGACTGGGTCGCGCTGAATCGTCACAAAGCCGCCTTCGTCCAGCGCATCGACTGTTTCGTCGATGGCCAAGACCCGGCGCAGCCCAGTCACATCGCCGGCCCAGCTGCCCGCGCCACCTTCAGCCAGCTAACGCGCAGCGCCTATCGTCCGCGTCCCTGGTTTGAGCCAGGCGCTTGGGGCGGGCAATGGCTGAAAACCCATATGCCCGGGCTGGCTCAGGATGTGCCCAATTATGCCTGGTCATTCGAGATGATCGCGCCCGAGCAAGGCATCATCCTGCAGCAGGCTGACAAACTCCTGGAACTGAGCTGCGACTGGCTGCAATACCATGACAACGCAGCGGTGCTGGGCGAATACGC
>DAOUJB010000028.1:0-3575 GCA_034423155.1 Anaerolineae bacterium
GAAAATGGCTATATCATCACCGACCAGCGCTATCGCACCAATGTCGATGGCGTCTTCGCCGCGGGCGAAATCCAGGACGAGATCTGGCGGCAGGTGGCGACATCGGTCGGGCAAGGCACATCAGCAGCCATGGCGGCCATCCAGTGGCTCGAAGCGCACGAAGACAGCCTGCAAGCGCTGGATGCCGTGCCTGCCTAGCGCGGAAAATGCACTCCCCATTCAGACCCTTCGTGATTAGGGCTGCGTTTGGTCTGTATCAGCAGGCAGTTGACGCTGGACTGGCGTGGCCGTCTCTCCTGGGCCGATAGCGGGCTCTGGGGCAGTGCTCACACGCCACGCGGTTCTCACTCGGCTGATTGCGGCACCGGCGGTAAAAACGCCAATCGGAACGCTCGATATCAAACTGATCTCAATTAACGCGCCTGCCGAAATGGCAAACAGAATTGGCAATACTAGCAACAGCGGGATGGTGTTTGAAGTGACCAGACTGGTCATATTATAAATGAATGTGAATGTTTGTTGACGTTTTACGATGTTGATAACTTCTTTGCCACCATCGGGAATGGCTTCTTGGTAACCTTTGATTATTGAATGATGCGGAACTATTCCAGCGTACGCTTCAAACTCAACGCTTTGCAATTCCCTTTCGCCAGACTCTTCCGACATATCGCATATTCCTATTTTTCAGCAGGGTTAACTCCAGTCGACAATGTCAACTCCAACATGGCCGATCGGATGTAGTCTCCGGTGGCTAGCCAGCACTTGCGAATGGCTTCATTTTGCGCATAAACGAGATCGGCTATGCTAGCCGGTCTCGCCACTTCCGACATGGCTGTCATCGCAATTTCTGTCCCCCGATACCAAGCGTCGTGGTTGACTAGCCAATCTTGTTTGCTCATTTTCGAAGACGCCATGTACATCGCCCGATTCTCCCGCATTCTCCAGTACATAACTTAGCAGCGGAAACTGACTATATGAAGTCTATCTTAGCATTTACAAAGCTAATCTGTCAAAACGAGAATTGTCCTGCAAAGAGCAATCGCTCCGCTACAACACAACGCCTTCATAAGCCGCTTCGACAGTTTGCCGCACCTGGTCGCAGAAGGCCTGGTCGATGACGGCGTCGTGATAGATGCCGTACCACAAGCCAGCAGCGCGCACGAAATCGCGCATATTCAGCAGGGCATGCGAGACATCGTCCCAGTTGATGCCCATGGCTTGCGGGCGAATATCGACGCCGGCGCGCACAATGGCCGCCAGCATGTCTTCGGCGTGGTCAGCGTGCAGCAGCGAGCCGACATAAATGCCTAGGCAAACCGGCTGCCCGTGGATGAACTTCACCCCCGTGTGGTATTCCAGCGCATAAAACAAGAAGTGGTCTGCGCCTTCGATCGGGCGCGGATTCCAGCCCAGATTATGAAATGCCGCCCCGCCCCAGCGATTTGCCAGCATCAGCGTGCGGATGCCTGTCTCGTTGACCGCGCGGATATCGTCCAGCGCATCCATGACAGTCGCCATCACCGCCTGGGCTTCGTCGACCAGGGCTTGGTCGTAGGGCCATTTGTCTTCGACCTTTCCCTGCGCCTGGGCATAACGCCAATCGGCATGGGCGGTGTGATAGCAGAGGATCTCGCAGATGCCGCTGCGATTGACGACCGGCGGCGCGCTTTGGATGACATCAAAGTCCACATAAACCGCTTCGGGCACCGCCCAGCAGACATAGCGCACATTGCCAGCGAAGCGCAAACCGCTGCGATGACCAAAGGCGGCATTGACCGACATGGAAGTCGGCGCCTGGAAGAGCGGCAGCCCCAGCGCCCAGGCGAAATACTTGGCGACATCCAGCGCCTGCCCGCCGCCCAAGCCGATGATGCTGCGACAGTCGGGCAGTTTTGCCAGTTCGCCCTTTAGTTCGTCGCCATCGATGGTTGTAACGATGTAGGGACCAGCCAGGTTGTCATCAAAGTTGTGCGCGAAGAGTTCCCACAGATCGTCCATGGTCACGACCAGATAGGGCTGATGCGCGATATTGGGCAGCTCGGCGATCAAATTGCGGCCGAAAATGGTGGTGAAGCCGGGGCGGTCGTGCATGTTGTGTTCTCACAATCCGAGCGACAACTGCGCTTATAGCGTAACCAAACAGGGATTGCAACCAGTCGAGCGATGACCGGAATTCTTGCGATTTGCGCCTGGCCTTGCCTTTCGTACGCTCAAACCAACGCGAGCGGCTACAAGCGCTGCCTCGGCGCGGCATATTCCTCGGGCGTGTCCATCTGCGCCATCCAGTTCACGAACTTGGCGTGCATCATCGCGCAGACAGCGGGCTCTTGCGCAGCCAGATCGTGCTGGTGACCCGGATCGTTGACCGCATCGTAGAGCTCGACCTTTTCGCCGGCCAGGCTATAGAGGAAGTCCCACTGGCCATCGCGGATGGTGCTGGGCGATACCTCGACAACGACACGCTCGCTGTCATCGACGATCAGCGTGGTGTTGCCGGCCACATCAGCCAGCGACTGCGATGTCACCACGATATCGTGCAGGCGCTCCGCCTCTCCGCGCGCCAAAGGCAGCAGCGACCGGGCTTGCACGCGCGCCGGAATCTCCACGCCCGCCAGCTCCAGCATGGTCGGCATCATATCGGGGATGCTGACCAGCCCGTCCACGCGCCGATGCTCCCAGCCCGGGATGCGCAGGAAGAGCGGCACATGCGAAAGCTCGTTGTGCGTTGGGCACCAATACGAGATCGCGCCTTGTTTGAAGCGAGCCATGGCTTCCATGACCGGGATGCTGTTATCGGGCCAGCGGAAACGCCGCTTGCCAAATATGCCAAATTCGCCGAAATAGAAACCGTGGTCGGACACAAACAAGATGGCTGTGTCGTCATAGATTCCCAGCGACTGCAGGCGTTCCAGCAGCAAACCGAACCAGCGGTCGACCATGCTGATCTCGCCCATATAGGTGGCTTTGGCGACTTGCATATCGCGCGGCGTGTACCCGGCGTCTTGCCAATCCCAATAGGCCGGGTAGACCTGCTCGCCTTGATAATCGGGCAGGTAGGGCAGCACATAGTGGGCGGGCGGGTCCCAGGGTTCGTGGGGGTCCCAGGCATCGATGTAGAGGAAGAACTTGTCGCGGTGATTGCGCTCCAGCCAGTCGATCGCCGCTTTGAATGTCTGCGGTGCAAAGCGATCGTCTTCGCAGCTCCAGGTGCTGGTTACATCGGGTCGCCCAGAGGCTTCGCGCTGCCCGCGGATCCACAAGAAGTCGTCGAAACCGCTGTCATATCCATAGCCGTTGCGGATGAGGAAGGGCGTATCGCCGATGCCCATGGTCTTGTAGCCGGCTTTTGTCAGCAGGTCCGCCAGCGTAATCTCGTCTGGTGGCAGCGGGCCCCAGGTCAGGTAGGTGAAAGTGAAGCGCCCGGTGGCGATATCTGCGCGCGCGGGAATGGTGGGAAAAGACGCGGCATGGCAGTCGTCAAAGACGATTGAGTCTTGGGCGAAGGCGTGCAACTGCGGCGCGATGACCTGGCTGTTGCCATAAGTGGGCAGATAATCGGCGCGCAAGGTGTCGGT
>DAOUJB010000029.1:0-5965 GCA_034423155.1 Anaerolineae bacterium
AAGCACTGGTTTTCGATAGCGCGCGCCTGCAGCAGAGTCCGCCAATGCGCGACACGCGCCAGGGGCCATTCCGCGCAGAGCAGCATCAACGCCGCCCCATGCGCCACCGCGTACCGCCGAAACAACTCTGGAAAGCGCAGGTCATAACAGATCGCCAAGCCAGCCGCGCCCCAAGCTTGCTGCAGCAGCGCCGGCTCTTCGCCTTCGGACAGCCAAAGATGCTCGTCAAACAAGCGAAAGAGGTGGATCTTGCGATAGACGCCGCGCAGCTCGCCAGCCGCATCATAGAAAGTCGCGCAATTCATGACCTGGTCGCCGCGGCGCTCCAGCAGCGAGCCATAGATGGCGATGCGGTTTACCCGGGCGGCTTCTGCCACTTTTGCGAAACTGCCTTCGCCCAATTCCGCCGCATGCTCTCCGGCGTTTTCCAGATCATAGCCGGTCGACCACAGCTCGGGCAGCAGCACGATGTCTGCGCCGTTTGCGGCTGCCTGGGCGATCAGGTTGCTGGCTTTGGCGAAGTTGTCAGCGACTCGCGCCAATTTGATGTGCATCTGGGCGAGGCTGATTGTGAGTTTTGTCATGATTCATCCATGAGCTACGGGACGACAATTGTACCTGCGCAGATCGCCCCGGATACAGAGGCACTTTTTCGTCCTGCCGATTCCGACTTTGAGTCGATTGACCCGAGAGCAACGCAAGCCGACTTGCCCTATTGGGGTCGCCCGGCATAGCGATTGAAGCCCATGACATCTTTGCCGCGCGCGATGATAGCGGTATGGCCTTCGTGCAATGGCGAGGCATCCTGGAAAACATGCACCATCGGCAAGGTGACGCGCACCGATATGCCCAAGCGCCGCTTTGGCGATGTATTCCGACTCGAGCCATGCAGCAGGCGCTCGCTGAACAAGAAGAACTCGCCGGGCTTCAATTCCATATTGACGGCCGCGTCGGCATCATACGCGCTCGGGTCGGCCATCTTGAAAAATGCCATGTCGGCTTCGGCTCGCGTATGTGGCAGCGACTGACGATGCGATCCCGGGATAATCTGTACGCAGGCATTTTCGACTGTGACTTCGTCTATGGCGATCCAGGCTGAGGCGTTCACCGGCGGCTCGAGGGGCCAGAAATTGATATCTTGATGCCAGGGGATCTGCGCGCCGCCCGGCTCTTTCAGCCACAAATTGGTCGCCCAGACGATGAGGTCGGGTCCCAGCAAGCCGGCGATGCGCTCGATGATGGCGGGGTGCGTCGCCAGGTCGTAGATCACCGCCTGGTCCATATGCCGCGACTGCATGCGCGAGCGCGGATTGGGACCATCGGTCGTCAACACCAGGTCTTCAATCTGGCTGCGGATGCTCGCCATTTCAGCCGGTGGCATGGCGGCATAGGGTCCCAGATAGCCATTCTCCACGAAGAAATCCACTTCGTCGCGCGTCAACAGCGAACTCAGTTTTGTCATTTCTCGCCTCCATCATCCCTTTGCTTTTATTGCCAGCTCACGATACTACCTTCGGATGTTTTTTCCACCAGCAGATGCAGCGGGAAGGAGTCGCGCAGGTCGTCGATATGCGTGATGACCAGAATGAGGTCGAAGTCGCTGCGGATGGCGCTGATGGCATCGACCAGCTTGGCGCGTCCATTTTCGTCTTGCGAGCCAAAGCCCTCATCGATAAACAGCGCGCGCAGCCCCGCCCCGGCCCGCCGAGTCAGCAGCTTCGACAAGGCGATGCGCAGCGCGAAATTGATGCGAAATGCCTCGCCGCCGCTGTAAAGTTCATACGGGCGCGTGCCCAGTTCGTCGGCGATTGCGATATCCAGCGTTTCTTGCAGGTCGCCGCTCGCCCGCTGTCGTTGTGTGCTCAGCGCGAGGGACATCCGCCCGTCGGTCATGCGCGCCAGCAGCTCGTTGGCATTTGTCTCCAGCTCGGGGATGGCGCTGTCGATGATCATGGCGGGCACGCCGTCCCGCCCAAAAGCTACGCGCAGTTCGTTGAGCAGGCTCGCCCTGTGTCGGAGCGATTCCAACTGCGCCTCCAGCCGTTCTTGGTTGGCGCGGCCGGCTTCAATGGCGAGCAATTCTTGTTGGGCGATTGTTTTGCGCTCGCTGGCCGTCAGCACAATCGCGCGCTGCTGGTCGACCTGGGCGCGCAGATCGCGTTCCAGTTTCATCTGTTCTTGCAGCGCGGCGATGTTGTCGAGCAACTGCGCCCGCTTGTCTTGGTCCTGCGCCAGCGCCGATTGCAGCGCCTGCCGCCGTTGCGCCGCTTCGTCATGGGCGCGCTGGGCTTCGGGCAGGTTTTGCCGGGCGAATTCCAACTGCGTCTGCTCGCGGTCATAGCGGTCATAGGCTGCTAACTGAGCGCGCAGCTCGGCATGCGAGTCTTTGTCATAGCCGATGCGACCTTGCTCTTCGCGAGCCTGCGTAAGCTGTCGCCGCAATTCCGCGCCATAATCTTCGTCTTTCAAACGCGTCAAAATCTGCTGCAGGGCATGCGTCTCCAGTTGCATATCGGCTTGGGCAGCTTGCGCGCGCCGGGCATTTTCGCTGGCTGCGCCCAGGCGCTGCTGCAATCCTGGCAGCTCTTTCAGCCGTTGCGCCCAGCCCGCCAGATCGCGTTCGTGCGTCTCGCGCCGTTTGTCAATATCGCCCAGCGCCGTGTTGCAGCGCCGATACTCCCCGCGCATATCGTCTCGCTGCGCACCCAGCTGCGCCAGCATATCATCGCGGTGCTGCGTAGTGAGCGCCTGCCCGCAGAGTGGACAGGTGGCACCGTCGGCACGCTCCAGCCGATCCAGCCGTTCGTTGATTTCTGTGCCTGCCGACCGCAAGGCCGCTTGCCGGGCTAGCAAACCCGATCGTTCTTCACGAAGCGACTGCACGCTCGCATTGGTTTGGTCGCGTTGCGCCCCCAAGCTCTCCAGAGCGCCCAGCTGCGTCTGCAAGTCGGCGATATCGTGCTCGGCGGCAGCGGACAGAATATCCCGCAAAGCGCGAATTCGCTCGCGGATGACATCGGCATCGCGTTCCAGCGCCGCGGCCTGCTCGGCCAATTCTCGCTCCAGTTGATGGCAGCGCCGTTCCAATTTTTGCTGTTGAGCTAACTGCTCGGCGATTGCGCTTTGGCTGCTGCGCGCCACCTGCAGCTTGGCATAGCCGGCTTGTATGGCATCGCTCTGGGCGATGATCTGTTGGCAACTGGCGATTCTTTCGCTTTGGCGGGCGATCTCGCTTTCCACAGCGCTGATATCGGACCCGCGGTCGGCGATTCGCGCTTCCAGTTCGCGCAGATTCTCGTTTTCGCGGCGCAGCGCCAGGCTGGAATTCGCCACCTGGTCATAGGCGGCGCTGACCTGGTCCAGCTCGGCTTGGGCAGCACCCAGCGCAACCCGGGCGGATTCAAGCTCGGCTTGCAATTGGGGAGCGCGCGCGATTTCTGCGGCGAGGCGGCGCAACTCGGCCTGCATCACATCGATCTCGGCGGCATTGGCTGTCAGTCGCATTTTGGCTTCGGTCTGGTAAGTCGCCCACTGCTCCAGGCCCAGGATCTCCGACAAGATGCGTTTGCGTTCGGCGGCGGTCTTCAGCGTGAAGGCATCGGCGCGTCCCTGCTGCAAGAAGGCCGAATGCACAAAGGTTTCATAATCGAGGCGCAAAGTCTCATTGATCTTGGCTTGCGTGCGGCGCATGCTGTTTTCGTTGATCGAGCGCAGACCCAGATCGCCCAGCACCCAAAAATCCAGCGCTCCGCGGCTGCCCGTGCCGGTTCGTGATCGCCGCCGCTGCACCCGATAGCGCAAGCCCTCTTGCTCAAAGTCCAGCGCGACCGACATGTCCGCCTGCCCGAGGTGGATGAGGTCTTCGTCACGCCGCGCCCGCGCCCGCCCCCACAGCGCCCAGGTCATGGCATCCAGCAGGGACGACTTGCCCACGCCGTTGCGCCCGGTCAGACAAGCCAGCCCGATGCCCGCAAAGGAGATCGGCGGCGGCGCGCGATACGCCAGGAAGTTGCGCAATTCTAATTGAAGCGGCAGCATCGCAAGAGTATACTATAGGGCAGGGGCGGGAGCGTTTTTTTTGACTGGCTGGCAGTTTCAGCCGCGTTGAAGTCCCCCTCCCGGAGATTGAATAGGATGGTTGCCGTGCCCGACGCCGCCATTACCGCGCTATATGACGGGCAGTGCAGCTTGTGCCGCGCCTGCTGCCGCTGGCTGAGCCGGCTGGATTGGCGCGATCGCATCGCTTTCACCGATCTGCATACGATCGAGACGCAGTCAAATCAAGCGCTGCTGGGCGAGATTCATGTGCTGGTCGGCGCACGGCGTCTGACGGGTTTTGCTGGTCTGCGCCGATTGCTGCGAGAAGTGCCTCTGGGGATTCCCCTGTGGCTGCTGCTGCATGTGCCGGGCGCGGCTTGGCTGGGCGGGCGCGTATATCGGCTGGTGGCGCGCAATCGCTATCGCATCGGCAGGGCTGGCTGTAGTTCTGGCGCTTGCTCAGGCGAGGCATGGGCGCGCACCCGGTAACGCCGCGTCAATGTGCGCTGCCCGGCATCTATTTTGTCTAGCAGCACGCCGCCATTGGCTTCGATGATCTTGCGCGAGGCGATGTTGTCGTCATCGCAGGTGATAAGGATGTCGCCGATGCCGCGCGCCCTGGCTGCTTCGATACCTAACCGACAGATCAGCTTGCCATAGCCGCGCCTGCGCAGAGACGGGCGGATGCTGTAGCCGATGTGCCCGCCGAAGCGCCGCAAGTCGTCGGTGAGAAAATGCCGCAAGTCCAGCTCGCCCACGTAGATGCCGCCGGGCGCGATCAGCCAATATAGCGTGGCCGGCACCATGCCAGCCAGTGGGGCGCTTGCTTTGTCGCGCAGGGTTTGCAAATACTCGCCAAAGTTGGCGCGCAGAATCTCGGGCTGCCAGAGGTCTCGATGGCCTGCGCGGATGTATTCGCATACGGCTTCGATGTAACTATTCTTATAAGCCGCCGCGGGCAAGACCAGGCGGGCGGAGGCAACGCTCATGTTTGCTTGGGCTGCTGCGCGCGCTGCTCGGACACATTGCTCAACAAGTCGCTCAGGTCATCGGATTCTTCGGCGGCGGCATCGGCTTCGGCGGCATCTTCGGGATTGTCTTTGTCTTCCCAGCTGATGATCCAGATGCAGGCACCCGCCACCAAGATGGTCGCGACGATCAGCGCGATCCATTGCGACGGCAGCAGCCCGACATTGCGCGCTTCGTTCACCAGCAGCGCCACCATGCCCGCCGCCAGCACGACCCAGGCGCTGAAACGCGGGTGCGCGATCACCCATTTAATAGCTGGGGTTTCTGTCAATTGCTGCATCGTTTTTGCTCCACACGCTGGATTTCATTCTAGCCTGGCTCACCGATTGCCGCAAGAGACGCTCGTTCAGGTCAGCGTGGCTTCTTCTGCTTCTTCGTCTTCTAGCTGCACCATATCATACAGCATCTCAGACAGATAGCTGGTGGCTTTTTCGACATTCATATCGTTGCAAATGACGGCGATTTCGTGGCTGAGCATCTTGATCAGGTTGGATTTCATCTTCATCTCGACCGAGGTGAGCTTGTCGGTCTGCTCGCGCCAGTACAGATCGCGCAGCGCCCCGGCCATCGCATCGGGCTCGCGGGTGGATATCTGCTTTTGGATCTGCGCCTGGCGGGTGCGATAATCGTCGGAAAGCTCCGCTGGCGGCAGGGCAAAGACTTTCTTAAAGATCGACAAGTCTTCAATAGCCGGGCGGATGTTCATGCTGGTGGCGACTTCGATCGGGATCATCACTTCGCCGCGATCGCCGACCAGTTCGACGATATGGTAACTACGCGTTTTGCCTTTAAAAGTCATCTTCTTGCTGCCGACGATGGTGCCCGCGCCATAACGGGGATGGACGATTTGGTCGCCTCGTGTATACATCAGGTGTCTCCGCAGATTATTCTATCAGTT
>DAOUJB010000030.1:0-8194 GCA_034423155.1 Anaerolineae bacterium
TTGTTTTGTGCGCCAGGCTGGCGAGAGCATCGCGCCCGCGCCCAGCAAGACGGCAGCCAAAATGAAAGCAATGAACAGGCTCATCGCGCAAACTCGCTACCAGAGTCGGTCGCTGGAATAGCGGTCGAAGATGTTGTCGCTGCTGATAATGGGCAAGTTTTCGGCAAGCGACTGAGCGATGAGCAGCCTGTCGAAAGGGTCTCGGTGGTGCAGCGGTAACTCGGCAACGCGCTTGAGATGAGTAATGGAAATCTCCAAGACTTGGAAGTCGTAGTTTTGCAGCACAACATCAATGAACTGAGCGAAGGGTCGAGGCAACTCCAAGCCTCTTCCTAATGTAGATTTGATGGCTATTTCCCAGATGCTGACCAGGCTCAGGTGAATTTCAGTGCCCGGCTCTTCAACGAGCTGCCTGGCATCAGCGCTGAGCTTCCAATCGTCATTGACAAACCAAAGGAAGGTAGAAGTATCGAGCAAATAGCTCATTACCGGTATGGTTCGAATTCGGGCAGCGGCTCAAAAAACTCGTCGGTAATCTTGATTTGATCCTTGAATAAGCCCGCTTTTCGTTGACCCTTCTTGGCCAGCAGGGGCGTCAGTTTGAGTTCGTATTCGCGTCCGTCGCTGCCGACGATTTTCACCACCAGCCCCTGTTGGGCGTGGTACATCAACTCCGTAAAGTTGGCGACCGCCGTTTCCATCGTGTAGCTCTTCATGGCGCTGCTCCCGCGCTTGCTCGTCTGCCAAGTATAACATCATTGTCCGCGCCCCATCGGCTGCGAAGGAGGCTTAGGCTAATGATGTTTACGGAGTCTTCCAGGTGTATTCTCGCGGTTGCGCTTACGCTACTGTCACCAGCGACGAACCAGGTATAGGTTGATGTGTCAAGAAGGGTGGTCATTCCATATACGGCTCGAACTCGGGCAGGGGTTCGTCGAAGTCGTCAGACATGGTGATTCGCCCTTTGGCGCTGCCGGGCGTGCGCGGCTTTCTGGGCGGCAGGGGCGTCAGCTTGAGTTCGTATTCGCGCCCGTCGCTGCCGACGATGTTCACCACCAGCCCCTGTTGGGCGTGGTCCATCAATTCCGCAAAGTTGGCGACCGCCGTTTCCATCGTGTAGCTCTTCATGGCGCTGCTCCCGCGCTTGCTCGTCTGCCAAGTATAACATCGCGCGCGCTAAGATTCCCCATCTCTTCAGGGCTATCGTGTGATGCGGGCGACTCAAGATTTCCCGCACAAGCCGGGAAGAGTAGCTAAGGAATGCAGGTTTGGCGTAGTTGAGCCCCTCCCTCATTTTGGGGGAGGGGTTTGGGGTGGGGGCAAAACGGGCGCAACTTTGTCGAGCGCGCCTACCACCACCAGCGAGAAGGGTCGTGCAGGTTGGCGATGAGGTCGCGCAACCAGTAGCTTTGCCGATCAATGGGGTCGACTGCTTCCGTGGCATAAAGCTGAGCTTCTACGCAGGGCAGTTCATTGGTCCAGCCGGCGACAGCCAAGCCCCGATTCCACATATGCAGGTGGCAGGCTTCGTGCACCAAACCACCCACAAAGTCATACACATCCGACTCGGTGGGTGCGTGCCGGTTGTGGAAACCGGTTTGGTAGGAGCGATGAAAGGGATGGGTGCCCCCGCCAGCTTGCGGCGATAGCATCTTTGCGCTGTGCAAACCGCTGATCACATAGGCATACCAATGTGGGGCGCGATTTCTCAATGCTAAGAAGGCTTGCTCCGCCATGGATTTGAAATGCGCGGAGCCATTGATCGCGACGGCGCTGTGATGGCACTGGCTGGCTTGATAAACCTCAAAGCCGCGCAGCCATTCGGTGTCGTTTTGGCAATCCCAGCCGATCTGGCAGCAATTGTCGACGCCGGGTGCGCCTACGCGCGACCAGTCGGTTATCGAATAGGGCAGGTGCGGCGTCGCGCTTTCGGGGCGCATGGCTTGCGGTCTGCCGCCGGTGGCGGGAGGCAAGCTCACTGGCGCGGCCGGCAGGGAAATGGCGGGTTGAGGCGGCGCCGGGCACTCTTCGCGCTGGAATGAATAAAAGCCACCTGTCCATTCTCCCTCGCTGCTGCATTGGCGGTCGACGAAGCAGCAGTTGTCAATCGGCGCGCTGGTTTGCTGGACGGGCTGTGGCGTCTCGCCGACGCGGCTGTAGTCTGTCCAACTGGCGAGCCACATGCTGCGTCCAGCACGGTCGATTTCCAACCAGTTGTTGGCGCTGCCGACCACTTGCAGGATATCGCCGCTGCGCACCCTATCGACAACGCGCGACTGCAAACTGCTGTCTGCCCGCAGGTTGAGGCCCCGGTTGGCGCGAATCTCATATGCCTGGACTGTGGCGATGCTGCCGGCGAGCAATGCGATGAGCAATAGCGCAGTCAGTCTGGCTCTCATGGGCATTGCTCCTTGCCTGCTTCACGTATAGGCATTCCGCTCGGCGTTCAGGCGGACTGCATGGCTTCCCAAATGCGGCGGGGCGTCAAGGGCATATCGATATGTCGCAGGCCCAACGGACGCAGCGCATCCATGACGG
Source organism: Anaerolineae bacterium (assembly GCA_034423155.1). GTDB lineage: Bacteria > Chloroflexota > Anaerolineae > Aggregatilineales > Phototrophicaceae > UBA6055. Next base: position 2,539 of record DAOUJB010000030.1, read on the forward strand.
CGTTGACGACAGCGGGAGTCGAGCCGATGGTGGCAGCCTCGCCGATGCCTTTCGCGCCCAGGGGATTCAGCGTGGTTTCGGTCACGGTTTGATCCAGCGTGAAGTGCGGGAAGTCATCGGCGCGCGGCATGGTGTAATCCATCATGGTGCCGGTAAGCAGTTGGCCTTGTTCATCGTAGATGACCTGCTCGAGCAACGCTTGCCCGATGCCCTGGGCCAAGCCGCCGTGAATTTGCCCGGCCACCAGCAGCGGGCTGATGCGCGGACCACAGTCGTCCACCGAGAAGTAGTCGCGCAGGCTGATGATGCCCGTTTCGCGCTCGATTTCGACCACGGCGACATGGGTGCCAAATGGATAGATGAAGTCTGGCGGACGGAAGAAATCTGTGCCTTCCAAGCCCGTGTCGATATCGTCGGGCAGGCGCTCGCTATAAGCGCGCTTGGCGATCTGGCTGAGGCTGAGGCTGCTGCCGGGCACGCCTTTGACGCGGTATTCACCATCGGCAAATTCAATGTCGCCGGGCGCTGCTTCCAGCATGTGCGCCGCGATTTTGATGGCTTTTTCGCGGACGACCTTGGAAGCGCGGACGATAGCCGAGCCGCCCACGGCCAGGCTGCGGCTGCCGAATGTGCCAACGCCGACGGGCTGCGAGCCGGTATCGCCATGCCGCACGACGATATCGTCATAATCCGCGCCAATCTCATCGGCGACGACTTGGGCGAAGGTCGTCTGCAAGCCCTGTCCATGCGGCGATGTGCCGGTGTAGACGGTGACTGTGCCGCTGGGTTCGACGCGCACCACGCCGCTTTCGTAGGGACCAAATCCACACATCTCTACATAAGTCGCCATGCCAATGCCCAGCAGGCTGCCGGAGTCATCCGCCCGCCGTTGCGCTTGTTCGGCGCGCAAAGCCTGATAATCGGCCGCCCGCAGCGCTGTGTCCAGGTTTTTTTCGTATTCGCCCGTATCGTATGTCGAGCCAGTGGGCGTCTGGTAGGGGAATTGGTCGGGCTGGATATAATTGCGGCGTCGCACATCGGCCGGGTCCATATCAAGCTCGCCCGCGATCAAGTCGATGGCCCGTTCGATGTAATAGATGGCTTCTGGACGGCCCGCGCCGCGATAGGCGGCCACCGCTACCGTGTTGGTGAAGACATTGCTGGCTTTGAAGTGCACGGCGGGGATGTCGTAGTTGCCGGTCGCCATGAGGCCAGTCAGATGCGCGATATCATAGAAGGGCGGGTAGGCGCCCAGCTCGCCAATCACATGCAGACGCAAGCCGAGGATGCGCCCCTCATCGTCAAATGCGACTTCGACATCGGCGATCTGTGAACGGCCGTGCGTGGTGGAGCTGAAGTGTTCGGCGCGCGTGCCCGACCAGCGCAGCGGCTTGTTGTGCAGCTGGGCCAACTTGGCCAGCGCCATCTCTTCGGGGTAAAGCTGGTTCTTCACGCCGAAGCCGCCGCCGACATTGGGCGCGATGACCCGCAGCGTATTTTCGGGCAGGCGCAACGCCTCTGCCAATGCCGAGCGCACGCCATGCGGGATCTGTGTGCTCGTCCAGAGTGTCAAACCGCCGGTTACGGCATCGGGCGCGGCGAGGACGGCACGCACCTCCATGGGCACGCCGGCGACGCGCTGACTGTGCATGCGCTGGCGCAGGGTGTGTGGCGCTTTGTCAAACACGGCATCGACATCGTCGCTCTTCTTCTCGCCGGTATCGACGATATTGCTGTCGAGCCCGGCGAAGATCGGCGGCGCAGCGCCTTCATACGCGCTCAGCAAGTCAGCCGCGGCGGGCAATTCCCCATAATCAACCGCGATATCGTCCAGGGCATCGGCCGCGACCTCGGCGCTTTCGGCGATGACAGCCGCCACGATCTCGCCCACATGGCGCACGCGCCCCGCCGATATGGCATAGTGGCTGTAATTGGCGCGCGCCACCCGACCGCCGGCGACTGGCACCGTCTCCCATTCATCTTGCAGGTCTGCGCCAGTGATCACAGCCTGCACACCAGCCCGCGCTTCGGCAGCTGCGCGATCGATGCTGAGGATGTCGGCATGCGCATAGGGGCTGCGCAGGAAGGCCACATGCGCCATGCCCGGCAATTTGATATCGCCTACATATTTGCCAGCGCCGTTGATCAAGCCGGGGTCTTCTTTGCGTTTGATGTTTGCGCCTATCATCGAGCGTAAAGCCATGGCTGGGGTCTCCTTTATACAAGCGATATTTGTTGCTTCAAATCAGTTCTGCGAAGAATAGCAATTTGTTACCCCGCTTATCAAATGGCGCTACCCCTCAACCAGCCCCTTCCCAAAGAGACAGTGTAGGGGCGAGGCGGTGACTCGCCCTATTTAACCCCTCCCCCAGCCCCTCCCCGTCGGGACGGAGAGGGTAGCCAAATCGTTTGCCTCCCCCTGACCTGTCGGGGGGACCGAGGGGGGTCATGCGCGTTCGACAGGCAAGCCATCCGCCAGCCAGCCTTTGGTGCCGTCTTCCAGGTTATAGAGCTGCTCGTAGCCGAGGCTGGCGAGGTACATGGCGGCTTGCTCCGAGCGGACGCCGGTGTTGCAGACCAGTAGGGCGGGCAAGTCTTCGTCTATTTCATCGACGCGCGCCATGAATTCGCTCAGCGGGATATTGATTGCGCCGGGCAGGTGGGCTTCGGCATATTCATCGTCTTCGCGCACATCAATGAGCTGGTAGTCGCCTGCCTCGCCATTGGCGAATTGTTGGCGGTATTGGTCGCTGCTGAGGTCGGTGTACATGGCTGCCTCGCGGCTGCTGTGGTCGCTGGCGCGGATTATAGCCAAGTTGGGGTAGCGCGGCAAAATGGAGCGGGCAAACGGGCGAGTCGCCGACTAGACCCTGACTTCCCGATACCAGTCCACAGTCCGCCGCAAGCCTTCTGCGAATTCGACCACGGGCGCGAATCCCAGCAGCTCTTTCGCTTTGGTCACATCGGCGCGCGAATGCTTGATATCGCCCGGTCGTTCATCGCCGTGGATGGGCGGCAAGTCTGTGCCCAGCGCGGCATTCAGCTGCTCGACCAGGCTGTTCAGCGTGACGCGTCCGCCGGTGGCCAGGTTGATTACCGCGCCCGCGGCCTCCGGCGCAGCGCAAGCCAGCAGATTGCCATGCACGACATTGTCGATATAAGTGAAGTCGCGGCTTTGCTCGCCATCGCCATAGATGCGCGGTCGTTCGCCAGCCAGCATCCAGGCGATGAACTTGGGGATGACGGCGGCGTATTCCGAAAGCGGATCCTGGCGCGGTCCAAAGACATTGAAATAGCGCAGCGCCACCGTCTCCAGCCCGAAGCTGTGCGTGAAAGCGGCGGCATAATATTCGCCAGCCAACTTGGCGACTCCATAGGGCGAGATGGGGTCGGGGCGCATGGACTCGTGTTTGGCATCGCCTGGCTGATCGCCATAAGCCGATGACGAAGCGGCATAGACCACGCGTTTGACTCCGCTATCACGGGCGGCAACCAGCACATTCAGCGTGCCAGTCAGGCAATGTAGATGCGTCTCCAGCGGGTCGGCCAGGCTGCGCGGGACCGATGGCAGGGCGGCCTGGTGCAGCACAAAGTCGACGCCGCGCATGTGCCGCCGCAGCAAGTCGCCGTCGTTGATGTCGCCGATGGCAATTTCGCAGTCGCCAGCCAGCGCTTCAAGATGTGCCAGATTTTCGCGCTTGCCAGTCAGCAGGCTGTCGATGATGCGCACGCGCTGTCCGTCTTGCAGCAGGCGGTCGGCGATGTGCGAGCCGATGAAACCGGCGCCACCCGTGACGAGGTAGGTGCTTGGCATGATGTCCCTCCAGCGCAGTCGGCGCATTAGACCACAGCGCGCGCAGGCAGCACAGAGGCGAATTCTGACCAGCCCGCTACCCGCCGCCCTTGTGATACACTAGCCGCATGGCTCCTCATCACCAGTCCGAGTTGGAACGGATCGTCGATCGCTGGGAGCAGCGTCACGAATGGCGATTGCTTTCGCGCAGCGTGCCGCGTTCGCTGATCTTGGCGCTGCTGTTGAGCCTGGTGGCCGGCGCAGTTGGCTATTTTCGCCTGCGGCTGGGGGCAGAGCAACTGGCGCTGATTGCTGCGGGCTTGTGTGCGGTCGGCGTTGTGGGCAACTTGCTGCGCACGCTGCTTTTTCCACGCGATTTGTCGGCGCGCGCGCGCTATTTTGATCTTGAGTTCAACTTGGGCGAGCGGGTATCGACCGCCTTCGAGCTGCTTTCGGGGCGCATCGGCACGCACCCGGATATCGCGGCGCGGCAACTGGCCGATACGCTGGCACAAGCGCGGGCCATCAATCCGCGAGAGCGCATCGCCCTGGACTTTCGGCGTGGCGAGCTGTTCGCGCTGCTGGCGCTGGCTGTGGCGCTGCTGGGGATGATCGCGCTGCCGTCCATCGTGGGCGCAGAGCTGCTGAGCGAGCCATCGTCGCAGGCTGTTGAGCTGGCGCGCGAAGATATCCGCGAGATGATCGAAGCGACGGCCAAAGACCCCAACCTCGACGAGATCGACCGCCAGGATATGCTGGATGCGCTGGAGATCGCGCTGGAAAGGCTGGAAGAAACCGAAATCAGCCAAGAAGAAGCCTTCGCTGCCATGAGCCAGCTGGAAGCGCAGATGGACGAACTCGAACTGGAGCTGGGCGAAACGATGGAACTGGATCAGTCGGCGCTGCAAGCCGGTCTGGAGGCGCTGGGCGACTACGCTCCACCGATGGATGAGGGCGGCGAGCAAACTGGCAATGATTATTCGGCATTGAGCGAGGCGCTGGAGCAGCTGGCGCAGGATGCCCGGGATATGAGCGCGCAAGAGATGCAGGCGGCGGCCGATGCGCTGGAAGAGGCGGCTGATGAGTTGGCTGCGCTGGACGCGGCGCTGCAAGAGCGGCTCGATGAGATGGCGCAGGCGCTGCAAGAAGGGCGGCAGGATCTAAGCGAGCAGCTGGATGCGGCGCAAGAAGCGATCGCCCAAGAGCAGCAGCAGAACCAGCGTCAGCAAAATGCGCAGATGACCCTGCAAGAGCAAGCCGAACGCGCCGAAGAAGCCGCCGAAGCAATCGCCCGACAGCAAGCGCAGCAAGGCGATCAACAAACTGACGATGCCCAGGCCGGCGAGGCAAACCCAGCCGATTCGGGTCAGCCACGCTCTGGACAACAAGGCGATCAACAGTCCGACCAAGCGCAACCGGGCGCAAACCAGGGTAGCCAGCAAGCCCAGCGCAATGCAGAAACCAGTGGAACAGCCAGCCAGCGCAATCAAGACAGCCGTGCCAGTGGTGGCGGCGCGGGCGAAGGCGATCCCAGCAACCAGGCTCTGGCTGGCAGCGGCGGCGAAGATCAAGGCGCGGACAGCAACAACCGCGCATCGGGCACGGGCGCGATCGAATACGAGGCGCTCTATAGCCCCAGCGGCATCGGCGGCGGCGGTGATAACGAAATCCGCTTGCAGACCGATCCTGGCGATACGGCGCTGGTAGAAGGCGAATTCGACGACAACCCGCTCGGCGAATCGCGCGTGCGCTATGACACGGTCTTCAGCGATTATCAGCAGGCCGCCAACCGCGCGCTGGAAAGCGATTATGTGCCGCTGGGCATGCGCGATGTCGTGCGCGAGTATTTCACTTCGCTGGAGC
>DAOUJB010000031.1:0-2959 GCA_034423155.1 Anaerolineae bacterium
ATCTCGCCAGAGCCCAAGGGCACCGGGCGCACTTCTTCAATCTCCACGCGGAAACCGCCCGATTCTGCTCCCTGTGCCATCATCAGCGGCGCGCCAGAGACCTCCAGTTGATAACTCCCGTTGTAGGGCAGAACCAGCGGACCCAGGATAGCCTGCTTGCTGCCGCGGCTATCGTCACCCGCGACGATCGCAGCCCCGTCCTGTCCGATCAAGGCGGCTGCTGGATCGAATTGAGCCGACTCTACGCGAATCTCCACAGTGCTGCCGGCTACGCCCTGGAAGCTGACTTGCGCTGCTCCGCTTTGCAAGCGACCCTCAATCACTTGGGCGGGGGAACTTGCGGGCGTGAGTTGTGGCGCGGGCTGGGCGCTTTCGGCAGCGGTGACCGCAAAGCTGACGGTCGGTTGATTGCCGAATTCGCGCAGCAGCTTGATGTGGTATTCGCCCGGCAGGTCTTCGGCACCGGTCAACAGCTCCAGCGTGGCGCGTCCACTGGCATCGGCGCGCTGCGTCGTAGAAAAAACGACTTCGCCAGCCCTGCTGATTTCGAATACCAGCGACTCATCCGCCGATAGCCCGTTCACGCGAACACGGTGGCTTGAGCCGATGGGCGCGGACAATGGCGCAATTGTCATGCTGGCGTCGCTGGCTGCTTCGGCTGCCGTTGGCTGCTCGGTCGCTGCGGGTATCGATGTTGTCTCTGCGGTCTCCGCTGCGCCGACAAGCAGTTCGGCTCTTGCCGCTTCGCTGCCTTCGACAAAGAGCGCGATCGTGTAGGCGCCATCGGCGAGGTCTGCGGGTGTGGCGAAGAGCAAAGCAGCCGCTCCGTCGCTGGATGCCCGTGTCGAACGCGCGTCGACCAGAATTCCGTCCGCCGCAAGCAGTTGCGCGCTGACTGCATCAAATGCCGCCAGTCCATCGACCTGCAAGACCAGCGAGTCGCCCGCTTGCACACTCTGCGGGAGCAGCTCCAACTGCACAGCGCGCGCCAGCGGCGATTCAATATAGAATTCGCCCAGCGCGACCAAGCGGCCGGCTTCGTCATAAACGGCGATGGTGTGAGCGCCCGGTGTATCGCCAGCCTGCGCGAAGATTTCAAAGTCGATTTCGCCCGCCTGGCTGCTGGTGTGCGCGTGTCGATACGCCAACTGCCCCTGCTCTTCGGCGATGATCTCAATGGTATAGGTCGCCTGGGGCAGCAAGTCTACAATGCGAATGGTCTGCGGTCGTCCGAAAACAGCGCGCGGTGGCATCACAGCGACTTGCGCATCTGCAGCCTGTTGCCCTGGCGCGGTCAACTCAAATTCGGCTTGCGCCACCAAGCTGTCGTTGTGCAGCGCTCGCACGCGATAGGTGCCTGGCTGGTCGCCGGGGGTGCTGCTGATGGGGAAGGGTATGTGCCCGGCGGCGTCGCTATCTTTGTCCGTGGCGAAAACGGTGTCTCCGGCGAAGACGATCTCGATGCGATAACGCGCATGCGCCTCCAGCCCATCGATCTCTATCAAGAAAGCCGCTTTTTCGACTTCGCCAGCGGCCGGCGTTATCGTCAAAGATGGTGCAATCTGAGCCCAGGTGGACAGCGACAGCCAGCAAATCAGCCAGCAAAGCCCGAAAATAGCTGTATTCTTCATGCCCATCGCCGCCTCTGTCTGCTTTGTTACGAAGAGAGCGAACCGACTTCGCGCCGCTCGCCATTATAGCATCTTTAGCGCCGAGGCTCATCTGGGCTACAATGCGCGCATGGCGGACATCACTACAGACCAGGCGAATTGGCGCGTGATCGGGCACGATTGGGCGGTGGACTTTCTACGCAGCGGTCTGCTCAAGGGGCGCAGCCGACACGCTTATTTAATCAGCGGCAGCGCATCGCTGGGCAAAATGACCCTGGCGCGCAGCTTTGCCATGGCGCTGAATTGCCAAGCCGACGACCCCAATGCGCGTCCTTGCTGGCAATGCCGATCCTGCAAGTCCATCGCCAAAGAATCCGACCCCGATCTGCTGCTGGCGGCTGGGGAAGAGGGCGCGCCACTCAAGATTGACGCCATCCGCCAGGTGACGCGCATGCTGGCGCTGAAGCCCTACGCCGCTCGCTACCGTGTCGCGATTTTTCCCGACTTCGACCAGATCGCGCCGCTGGCACAAGATGCGCTGCTGAAGACGCTGGAAGAACCCGCCCCTCATGCCATCCTCATTTTGCTGGCTGGTCATATCGAGCGCGTTTTGCCCACCATTCGCAGTCGCGCGCAACACATCCCGCTGCGGCCCGTCTCGGCGCATTTGATCGCCGCGCAGTTGATCGCGCGTGGCTGCCCGGCCGAGCAAGCCGACTTCATTGCGGGCTTGAGCAGCGGACGCATAGGCTGGGCTTTGGCCGCGCTGGAAGACGACTCCGTGCTGGCCTTCCGCGCCGAAATGATCGACCTGCTCTGCGATATCGTGGCGGGACGACGCTTGCAGCGGCTGAAAGTGGCGGACGAGCTGAGCAAGCGCATCGGCAGAGACAAAGCCATGCTGCGCCGCATTCTGGAGTATTGGACGACATTTTGGCGCGATGTGCTGCTTACTTGCTGTGGCGATAGGAGCCTGCCGTGCAACAGCGATCGCAGCGCCGACATCCATGCGCTGGCGACGCAACTGGGAACGTCCGCCGCCCATTCAGCGATCACAGCCACGCGCGCAACCATGAGCGCCTTGACTACCAATGCCAACCTGCGCTTGCTTTTGGACGCGCTGTTTTTGGATTATCCGGGACCGGCGCAGCGCTAGGTGATCGGCACCCAGTTGTCGGGCTTCTTGGCGGCTTCCAGGATCGAGTCTGGCGCCAGCACGATTTTGCCTAGGCTCGTCGTTTTCTGCATGCGTTGATGCGCCTGCCGCGCTTGGCTCAGTGGCAGCACATCGTCGATCAGCGCGCGGTATGCGCCATCTGCCAGACGCTGCAGCAGCCTCGCCAAATCGT